>NZ_JBIAWP010000001.1:448754-619794 GCF_042895785.1 Streptomyces sp. NPDC001380
CGGGGCGGACGGGCCCGTCCGCCCGGGCCCGTCCGCCCCGGCCCGGGGCCGGTCAGACCTGGGCGAAGGGCGGCGGGTAGACCGCGACGCCGCGCGGCGCCCCGTCGTGGGCCGCCAGCGGCAGCGCCTGGAAGTGGGCGGCGGCCCCGTCGAACGGGCCGTCGACGCCGTGGTCGGCGGCGGGGGCGAAGCCGAACCGGCCGTACCAGCGCGGGTCGCCCAGCACCACGACCAGCCGCTCCCCGGCGGTCTCGGCGGCCTCCAGGGCGGAGCGGACGACGAAGGTCCCGACCCCGCGGCGCTGCCACTCCGGGGCGACCCCCACCGGGGCGAGGGCCAGCGCGTCGCCGCCGCCGACGTCGAGCCGGGTGAGGAGCGCGTGGGCGATCACCAGGCCGCGGTGGTCCACCGCGACCCAGGACAGGCCGGGCAGCCACACCGGGTCCTTGCGCAGCGTGTCGACCAGGTCGGCCTCCGCGGGACTCGGGAAGGCCGCCATGTGCACGCGGCGCACCGCCGGTGCGTCGCCGGGCTCCTCGGGTCTCGCCCGGACCACTCCGGTGCGCTCGATCATCGCCTGCTCCCTCCGTGCTCCACACCGTTGTGAACGGGCCCCGGCGGCCGCCAGGTACGCGGCCGCCGGGGCCCGGAAGGTCCTGCCGCCCGGGTCAGGACCCGGACGCCTGCTCCGCCTCGCCCCTGGGCCTGGGCTTGGCGTCGACCCCCGCCTCGCGGCGCTGCTCGGGGGTGATCGGGGTCGGGGCCCCGGTCAGCGGGTCGCCGCCGGTCGACGTCTTCGGGAAGGCGATGACGTCCCGGATGGTGTCGTACCCGCCGAGGAGGGTCACCAGCCGGTCCAGGCCCAGCGCGATGCCGGCGTGCGGCGGCGGGCCGTAGTTGAAGGCCTCCAGCAGGAAGCCGAACTGCGAGGCGGCCTCCTCCGGGGAGAGGCCGATGGCCTCGAAGGCCCGCTGCTGGACCTCGCGCTGGTGGATACGGACGGAGCCGCCGCCGATCTCGGAGCCGTTGAGCACGAGGTCGTAGGCGTTGGACAGGGCGCTCGCCGGGTCCTTGTCGAAGGTGTCCAGGGAGGCGGCGGTGGGGGCGGTGAACGGGTGGTGGATGGCGGTCCAGCCCGTCTGCTCGCCCTTGTCGTCCTCCACCGGCTCGAACATCGGGAAGTCGACGACCCAGAGGAACGCCCACGCGGACTCGTCGATCAGGCCGCAGCGGCGGCCGATCTCCAGGCGGGCGGCGCCCAGCAGCTCCTGGGAGGCGGTGCGGCGGCCGGCGGCGAAGAAGATCGCGTCGCCCCTGGCCGCGCCGGCGGCCTCGACCAGGCCGGCCAGGTGCTCCTCGGAGAGGTTCTTGGCGACCGGGCCGCGCAGCTCGCCGGTCTCGGCGTCGACGACGACGTACGCGAGGCCGCGGGCGCCGCGGGCCTTGGCCCAGTCCTGCCAGGCGTCGAGCTGCTTGCGGGTCTGGGAGGCGCCGCCGGGCATGACGACCGCGCCGACGTAGGGGGCCTGGAAGACGCGGAACTCCGTGCCGGCGAAGTAGCCGGTGAGGTCCACCAGCTCCTGGCCGAACCGGACGTCGGGCTTGTCCGAGCCGTAGCGGGCCATGGCGTCGGCGTAGGAGAGGCGCGGCAGCGGGCGCGGGACGTCGTAGCCGTGCACCTCCTTCCACACGCGGGCGACGACCTGCTCGCCGACGTCGATGACGTCCTCCTGGTCGGCGAAGGACATCTCCACGTCGAGCTGGGTGAACTCCGGCTGCCGGTCGGCGCGGAAGTCCTCGTCGCGGAAGCAGCGGGCGATCTGGTAGTAGCGCTCCATGCCGGCGACCATCAGCAGCTGCTTGAAGAGCTGCGGGGACTGCGGCAGCGCGTACCAGGTGCCGGGCTGCAGGCGGACCGGGACGAGGAAGTCGCGGGCGCCCTCGGGGGTGGAGCGGGTGAGGTTCGGCGTCTCGATGTCGAGGAAGCCGTTCTCCTCCATCACCGTGCGGATGACGTGGTTGACCTTGGAGCGCAGGCGCAGCGCGCGGGCCGGGCCCTCGCGGCGCAGGTCGAGGTAGCGGTACCGGAGCCGCACCTCCTCGTTGACCGTGCCGGGCTCGTACTCGGCGACCGGGAACGGCAGCGGGGCGGCCTCGGAGAGGACCTCCAGGTCGGCGACGACGACCTCGACGGCACCGGTGGGGATGTCGGGGTTCTCGTTGCCCTCGGGGCGCACGCGGACCTCGCCGGTGACCTTGACGCAGTACTCGGCGCGCAGGCCGTGCACCGAGTCCAGGTCGCGGACGACGACCTGCACGGTGCCGGAGGCGTCGCGCAGGTCGATGAAGGCGACGCCTCCGTGGTCGCGCCGGCGGGCGACCCAGCCGGCGAGGGTCACGGTGGTTCCGGCGTGCTCCGCGCGGAGGGTGCCCGCGTCGTGCGTGCGGATCACGAAAGCTTCTCCTTCAGGGTGGTGACGAGAGCGTCGACGGCGACCGGGGTCTGGTCGCCGGTGGTGAGGTCCTTGAGCTGGACGACGCCGTCGGCGAGGTCGCGCTCGCCCGCGACGACGGCCCAGCGGGCGCCGGAGCGGTCGGCGGACTTCATGGCGCCCTTGAGCCCCTTGCCGCCGAAGGCGAGGTCGGCGGCGATGCCGGCCCGGCGGGCCTCGGTGACCAGGCCGAAGAGCGTCCGGTGCGCCTGCTCGCCGAGCGGCACCGCGAAGACCTGGGTGCGGGCGGGGACGGCGACGTCCACGCCCTCGGCCCTCAGCGCCAGGACGGTGCGGTCCACGCCGAGCGCCCAGCCGACGGAGGGCAGCGCGGGGCCGCCGATCATCTCGGACAGGCCGTCGTACCGGCCGCCGCCGCCGACCGCGGACTGCGAGCCCAGGCCGTCGTGGACGAACTCGAAGGTGGTGCGGGTGTAGTAGTCCAGGCCGCGCACCAGCCGGGGGTCGTCGGTGTACGCGACGCCGGCCGCGGTCAGCAGCTCGCGCACCTGCTCGTGGTAGGCCTTGCAGCCCTCGCACAGGTGGTCGCGCATGAGGGGCGCGCCGGCGAGCTGCTTCTGCACGGCCTCGCGCTTGTCGTCGAGGACGCGCAGCGGGTTGATCTCGGCGCGGCGGCGGGTGTCCTCGTCGAGGTCCAGGCCGCCCAGGAAGTCCTGGAGGGCGGCGCGGTAGAGGGGGCGGCACTCGCGGTCGCCGAGGCTGTTGAGCAGTAGGCGGAAGTCCCTGAGACCGAGGGAGCGGTAGGCGTCGGCCGCGAGGACGATCAGCTCCGCGTCGAGTGCGGGGTCCTCCGCGCCGATGGCCTCGGCGCCGACCTGCGAGAACTGGCGGTACCGGCCGGCCTGGGGCCGCTCGTAGCGGTAGTAGGAGCCGGAGTACCAGAGCTTGACCGGCACGTTGCCGGTGCGGTGCAGGTTGGCCTGGAGGGCTGCGCGCAGCACGGAGGCGGTGCCCTCGGGGCGCAGCGCGAGGTCGTCGCCGCCCTTGGTGGTGAGGGTGTACATCTCCTTGGTGACGATGTCGGTGGACTCGCCGACACCGCGGGAGAAGAGGTTGACGTCCTCGAAGACGGGGGTCTCGACGTAGCCGTACCCGGCGCGGCGCAGGGGCGCGGCGATGGCCTCGCGCACGGCGAGGAAGGTCTCGGAGTCCGGCGGGATCAGGTCGTAGGTGCCCTTGGGGGCGGAGAAGGTGCTCAACTTCGCTTCCGTCACATTCCTCGTCGCGGGGCGGCGGGTGCCGCCCCGGCGGCGCCGGCCGCCTGCCTGAGGTAGGGGTTGGCGGCGCGCTCGCGGCCGATGCTGGTCTGGGAGCCGTGGCCGGAGAGGACCACCGTCTCGTCCGGAAGCGGCAGGCACACGCGTGCCAGCGACCTCAGGAGTGCGGCGGAGTCTCCCCCGGGCAGGTCCGTGCGTCCGACGGAGCCGGCGAAGAGCAGGTCGCCCGAGAAGAGGACCGGGGGCACGTCCCCGGCGGCGGGCGTCCTGAACGTCACCGACCCCTCGGTATGGCCGGGTGCGTGGTCGACCGTGAGCCGCAGGCCGGCGAGGTCGAGGACGGCGCCGTCGGAGAGCTCGCGCACGTCGTCGGGCTCGCCGACGGTGATCGACCCCATGATCTGCTCCCCGAGGGAGCGGCCGAGGCCGCGGGCCGGGTCGGCCATCATGGAGCGGTCGTCGGGGTGTATCCACGCCGGGACGCCGCGGGCGCCGCAGACCGGCACCACGGAGGCGATGTGGTCGATGTGCCCGTGGGTCAGCACCACCGCGACGGGCTTGAGCCGGTGCTCGCGGACCAGTTCCTCGACGCCGTCCGCGGCCTCGTGGCCCGGGTCGACGATCACGCACTCCTCGCCGGCGGCCGGGGCGACCAGGTAGCAGTTGGTGCCCCAGGCTCCGGCGGGGAATCCGGCGATGAACACGGGCGTCCTCGGGGGTGGGTTCGGGCGGCGGTCTCTGAGGTCTCCGGGCAGCCTACCGGCGGTGCGGTGCCGTTTGCGAACCAGATGCGGGGCCCGGCGCCCGCGCGTCCCCGCCGCTCCCCCGTCCGGCGCCGCCGCTCCCCGGGGCGGGGCCGGCCGGGTGCGCGCCGGGTGCGGCCCCGGCGGGGGCGCGGCACGGCTGCGGTGCGGAACCGTCCGCTGACGCCGGGTTTACCCGGGACGTCCCTACACTGGCCGCCGACAGGCGCGTGCCGCACCGGCGCACGCCCCTCAGCCCCCGGCCGCGGACCCCCGGCGGACCCCCGGCCACGAACGAGGAGACCCCCAGGTGGACAGCGAGAAGCGGCGGCGGGAGCTCGCCCGGGCGAAGTACGAGCGGCAGCAGCAGCGCCGGGCCGAGGCGCAGCGGCGCGCCAGGCGGCGCAACACGGTGGTCGGCGCCTCGCTGGCCGTGGTGCTGCTCGCTGGCGGTGCCGCCTGGGCCGGGGCGTCGCTGGCGGGCGACGGCGACGCGAAGAAGGACGCCCCGGCGGCCGGCGACGCCGTGTCCACCGCGCCGTCCGCCGCCCCCTCGGCGGACCCGGCGTCGGTCAAGGGCTGCAGGGTCCCGTCCTCGGCGAAGCCGAACGGGAAGCAGTGGAAGGCCGAGCCCGCGCTCACCGTCGACACCGAGGCGACCTACCGGGCGGTGCTGGACACCACCTGCGGGAAGGTGACGCTGGAGCTGAACCCGGCCGCGGCGCCGCACACCGTCAACTCGTTCGTCTTCCTCGCCGGGCAGCACTACTTCGACCACGTGCCCTGCCACCGGCTGACCACCCAGGGCATCTACGTGCTGCAGTGCGGCGACCCGACCGGCCAGGGCTCGGGCGGCCCCGGCTACCAGTTCAAGGACGAGAACCTCAAGGGCGCCACCTACAAGGCGGGCACGGTGGCGATGGCCAACGCGGGCCCCGGCACCAACGGCAGCCAGTTCTTCCTGGTCTACAAGGACACCGAGCTGCCCCCGAACTACACGCCCTTCGGCCGGATCACCGGCGGGCTGGACGTGCTGCAGAACATCGCCGCCGGCGGCGTGGTGGGCGGCGGCGCGGACGGCGCCCCCAAGGCCGGCGTGGTGATGGACTCCGTCACCGCCGCCAAGGGCTGACCGGCGGCACGGGCGCCCCGGCCCGGGGCGCGGGCGGCGGGACCCCGCCGCGCGAAACGGGCGGCCCCGGATGCGGACAGCACCGGTGCCGGTCGCCTATGTTGCTGTTGTGTAGGGTGCCCTGACCCGGCGGCCGCCTCCACCAGGCACCGCGAAGGCGGCGCACCGGGCGGCCGGTCCGTGAGCCGGGGCGGCCGTACACCAACTGTGGACGACGTCCGCACCCCGGCGGCCCGGCGCCGCCGGGGGCGGGTGTCATGTGGAGGAGGCGCTGTGACCAGCGACCGGTGGGGCCGTGTCGACGAGCAGGGGACCGTCTACGTGCGGACGGCCGAAGGAGAGCGCGTCGTCGGCTCCTGGCAGGCGGGCTCCCCGGAGGAGGCCCTCGCGTACTTCGAGCGGAAGTACGAGGGCATCGCGGTGGAGATCGGCCTCCTGGAGCGCCGCGTACGCACCACCGACCTCGCGCCCAAGGACGCGCTGACCGCGGTGGAGCACCTGCGCGCCCAGGTCGTCGAGGCCCACGCGGTGGGCGACCTCGCCGCGCTCGCCGCCCGGCTGGACGCCCTGACCGGCGAGATCGAGTCCCGCCGCGAGGAGCGCAGGGCCGCCCGGGCGAAGGCCCAGGAGGAGGCCCGGACGGCCAAGGAGCAGCTGGTCGCCGAGGCGGAGCAGCTGGCGGAGTCGACCCAGTGGCGGGAGGCCGGGGACCGGCTGCGCGCCCTGGTCGACACCTGGAAGGGCCTGCCGCGGCTCGACCGCAAGAGCGACGACGAGCTGTGGCACCGCTTCTCGCACGCCCGCTCGGCGTTCTCCAAGCGGCGCAAGGCGCACTTCGCCACCCTCGACCAGCAGCGCGAGGAGGCGCGCGCCCGCAAGGAGGAGCTGGTGGCCGAGGCGGAGGCGCTCTCCGGCTCCACCGAGTGGGGCGAGACCGCGGCCCGCTACCGCCAGCTGATGACGGAGTGGAAGGCGGCGGGCCGCGCCCAGCGGGAGGCCGAGGACGAGCTGTGGACCCGCTTCCGCGGCGCCCAGGACGTCTTCTTCCAGGCCCGTTCGGAGGCCTTCTCCGAGCGCGACGCCGAGCAGCGGGAGAACCAGACGCAGAAGGAGGCGCTGCTGGTCGAGGCCGAGGCGCTGCTGCCGGTCGCGGACCTGAAGGCGGCGAAGGCCGCCTACCGGTCGATCGGCGAGCGCTGGGAGGCGATCGGCCACGTGCCGCGCGACGCCCGGCCCCGCCTGGAGGCCCGGCTGCACACCGTGGAGCGGGCGATCCGCGAGGCCGAGGAGGCCGAGTGGCGCCGCACCAACCCGGAGGCCCGGGCGCGCGCCCAGGGCATGACGGGGCTGCTGCAGGCCGCGGTGGAGAGGCTGGAGGGCGAGGCGGAGCGGGCCCGTGCGGCGGGCAACACCGCCAAGGCCGCGAAGCTGGAGGCCGAGCTGGCCGGGCGCCGCGAGCTGCTGGAGCAGGCGCAGAAGTCGCTGGAGGAGTTCAGCGGCTGAGCCGCGCCGACGGCCCGGACACGGCGGCCGGGACCCCGCAGCGGCGGGGTCCCGGCCGCCGCCGCGTCCCGGCCCGTGCCGTCCCGTGCCGTCCCGGCGCGCGGGCCGGCAGAGCAGCGGGGCCGGCGGACGACGGGGGCGGCGGACGGCCGCCCCGCCCCACCGGACGGACCGGTCCGTCGTGCCGCCGCCCCGGCGGGCGGCCGGGGCGGCGTCGGGGCCGGGCGGCGGGAACGCCGGCGGGTCGGGCCGTCAGCGCTGCTGGCGGGCGGAGGTGACGCGGTAGACGTCGTACACGCCCTCCACCCCGCGGACCGCCTTCAGGACGTGCCCCAGGTGCTTGGGGTCGCCCATCTCGAAGGTGAAGCGGCTCATCGCCACCCGGTCGCGGGAGGTCTGCACCGCCGCCGACAGGATGTTGACGTGCTGGTCGGAGAGGACCCGGGTGACGTCGGAGAGCAGCCGGGAGCGGTCCAGCGCCTCGACCTGGATGGCGACCAGGAAGACCGAGGACTGGGTGGGCGCCCACTCGACGTCGATCATGCGCTCGGGCTGCTGGGAGAGCGACTCCACGTTGACGCAGTCCGCGCGGTGGACGGAGACGCCGTTGCCGCGGGTGATGAAGCCGACGATGGGGTCGCCGGGCACCGGGGTGCAGCAGCGGGAGAGCTTCACCCAGACGTCCTCGACGCCCTTGACGATGACGCCGGGGTCGCCCTTGGGGCGGCGCCGCCGGGCGTGCTCGGGCGACGGGGTGGTGATCTCCGCGATGTCCTCGGTGGCGCCCTCCTCGCCGCCGAGCGCCTGCACCAGCTTCTGCACGATGGACTGCGCGGCGACGTGGCCCTCGCCGATGGCGGCGTAGAGGGAGGAGATGTCGGGGTAGCGCATCTCGTGGGCCAGGGTGACCAGCGAGTCGCCGGTGAGGATCCGCTGGATGGGCAGGCCCTGCTTGCGCATGGCGCGGGCGATGGCGTCCTTGCCCTGCTCGATGGCCTCCTCGCGGCGCTCCTTGGAGAACCAGGCGCGGATCTTGTTGCGGGCCCGCGGCGACTTGACGAAGCCCAGCCAGTCGCGGGACGGCCCGGCGCCGGCGGCCTTGGAGGTGAAGACCTCCACCAGGTCGCCGTTGTCCAGGGTGGACTCCAGCGGCACCAGGCGGCCGTTGACCCGGGCGCCGATGCAGCGGTAGCCGACCTCGGTGTGGACGGCGAAGGCGAAGTCCACCGGCGTGGACCCGGCGGGCAGCGCGATCACGTCGCCCTTGGGCGTG
Source organism: Streptomyces sp. NPDC001380 (assembly GCF_042895785.1). Taxonomy (NCBI): domain Bacteria; kingdom Bacillati; phylum Actinomycetota; class Actinomycetes; order Kitasatosporales; family Streptomycetaceae; genus Streptomyces; species Streptomyces sp. NPDC001380. The sequence continues at coordinate 457,136 of NZ_JBIAWP010000001.1, forward strand.
AAGACGAAGACCTCGTTGCTGGAGAGGTCGAACCGCAGCGACTCCAGGAACTCGCCCGGGTCCTCGGTCTCCTTCTGCCAGTCGACGAGCTGCCGCAGCCAGGCCATCTCGTTGAGGTCGCCCCGGTCGCCGGCCCGGCGCGGCGCGGCGGGGGCGTCGGTGCGCACCTTGGAGGCGCCGGCGACGGCCCGCTGCTTGTACTTCCAGTGCGCGGCGATGCCGTACTCGGCGCGGCGGTGCATGTCGAAGGTGCGGATCTGCAGCTCGACCGGCTTGCCGCCGGGCCCGATGACCGTCGTGTGCAGCGACTGGTACATGTTGAACTTGGGCATGGCGATGTAGTCCTTGAACCGCCCCGGCACCGGGTTCCACCGCGCGTGGATGGTCCCGAGCGCCGCGTAGCAGTCGCGGACGGTGTCGACCAGCACCCGGATGCCCACCAGGTCGTAGATCTCGGCGAAGTCGCGGCCCCGCACGATCATCTTCTGGTAGACCGAGTAGTAGTGCTTCGGGCGGCCGGTGACGGTCGCCTTGATGCGGGCGGACCGCAGGTCGCCCTGCACCTGGTCGATCACGGTGGCCAGGTACTCGTCGCGCTTGGGGGCGCGCTCGGCGACCAGCCGGACGATCTCGTCGTACATCTTGGGGTAGAGGATCGCGAAGGCGAGGTCCTCCAGCTCCCACTTGATGGTGTTCATGCCCAGCCGGTGCGCCAGCGGGGCGTAGATCTCCAGGGTCTCGCGGGCCTTCTTCTCCTGCTTCTCCCGCTTGAGGTAGCGCATGGTGCGCATGTTGTGCAGGCGGTCCGCGAGCTTGATCACCAGGACGCGGGGGTCCTTGGCCATGGCGACGACCATCTTGCGGACGGTCTCCGCCTGGGCCGCCTCGCCGAACTTCACCTTGTCCAGCTTGGTGACGCCGTCCACCAGCATCGCGACGGTGTCGCCGAAGTCGCGGCGCAGGGTGTCCAGGCCGTAGTCGGTGTCCTCGACGGTGTCGTGGAGCAGGCCCGCCATCAGGGTGGGGGCGTCCATGCCCAGCTCGGCGAGGATGGTGGTCACCGCGAGCGGATGGGTGATGTACGGGTCGCCGCTCTTGCGCTTCTGGCCGCGGTGCCAGCGGTCGGCGACGGTGTAGGCGCGCTCGATGTCCCGCAGGTCGGCCTTGGGGTCGTTGCCGCGGACGATCCGGAAGAGGGGCTCCAGCACCGGGTTGAAGGTGCTGGTGCGCTGGCCGCCGAGACGGGCGAGCCGGGCCCGCACGCGGCCGCTGGAGGCGGAGGCGGACTGCCGTGCGGCGCCCGCCGCGGGCGCGACGGCGCGCGAGGTGCCCGATCCGGCCGCCGTGGGCGCGGACTGCCCGCCGGACCCGCCGACGGGGGGCGTGGCCGGTCCGGGGGTGCCGCCTGCGGCGGGGGCGGTGTCCTGGACGGCCGCGGCCTTGGGCACAACCTCTTCGGGCAAGGGCGCTCCTCGGGCGGTGCGGGCTCCTGGGCTCCGGCGGCGGAGCGCAGGTGGAACTTCCATGGTACCGATGCGGGGGCCGCCGTGTTCCCCGCGGTCCCCGGGAACGCCGCGGGGCGGGCCGGGGATTCCCGGCCCGCCCCGGGCGCTCCCGGTCCGCCCCGGGCGCGCCTCAGACCGCGAGCAGGGCCTCCAGGGGGGCGTCGCCGAGGTGCTCGGCGAGGACGCCGCGGCCGTCGAGGAAGCCCAGCTCCATGAGGACGACCACGCCGGCCAGGTCGGCGCCGGCCTGGCGCAGCAGGTCCAGGGCGGCGGAGACGGTGCCGCCGGTGGCGAGGACGTCGTCCACCACCAGCACCCGCTCGCCGGGCGCGAAGGCGTCCTGCTGGACCTCGATGACGGCGGAGCCGTACTCCAGGTCGTAGGCGCGGCTGTGGACCGGGCCGGGCAGCTTGCCCTGCTTGCGGATCGGCACGAAGCCGAGGCCGGCCGCGTGGGCTGCCGGGGCCGCGAGGACGAAGCCGCGCGCCTCCAGGCCCGCCACCTTGGTCGCCCCGAGCGCCCTGGCGCGCTCCGCCAGCGCCTCGACGAGCGCCCCGAAGGCGGCGGCGTCGGCGAGGAGCGGGGCGATGTCCTTGAACACCACGCCCGGCTGGGGGTAGTCGGGGACGTCCCGGATCCTGGAGAGCAGCAGCTCCGCCAGTCCGGCGTCGGGGGTGGCCGTGTGGGCGGCGGTCAACGTGGTCCTCTTCTCGGTGGCCGGATGGATGCCGGTCATCGACCCTACCGCCGTCCGTGCGCCGGGCGGACCGGCGGGTGCCGTCGCGGGACCGCGCCCGGGTCCCGGAAAGCGCCGCCGCCCGGCGGGAGTCTCCTCCCGCCGGGCGGCGGCGGTCGTGCGCGCGGGAACGGGGGTCAGTTCCGCTTGCCCGAGGGGCGGCCCCTGCCGCGGCGGCCGACGGGCTGGTTCCGCTGGCCGACGACGCCGGCCGGGACGGCGTCCTCCGGACCCTCCCCGTCCTCGCCGGGGGTCGGCCCGCCCTTCTCGGCGGCGGCCTTCGCGTCGGCGGCGCGGCGCTGCGCGACCCGCCTGGCCAGGGCCTTCATCTCGGGCTGCTCCTCCTTGAGCTGCGCCAGCAGCGGGGTGGCGACGCAGATCGAGGAGTAGGCGCCGGCCGCGAGGCCGATGAAGAGCGCCAGCGAGATGTCGTTGAGCGTGCCGGCGCCGAGGATGCCGCCGCCGATGAAGAGCAGCGCGGCGACCGGCAGCAGTGCCAGGACCGTGGTGTTGATGGAGCGCACCAGGGTCTGGTTGAGGGCGTGGTTGGCGGCCTCGCTGTAGGTGAGGCGGTTCTGCTTGGTGAGGCCGCGGGCGTTCTCCTTCACCGTGTCGAAGACGACGACGGTGTCGTAGAGCGAGTAGCCGAGGATGGTGAGGAAGCCGATCACGGTGCCCGGGGTGACCTCGAAGCCCACCAGGGCGTACACGCCGACGGTGATCACGAGGTCGTGGAGCAGGGCGACCAGGGCCGAGACGGCCATCCGCCACTCGAAGGCGATCGCCAGGTAGGCCGTCACCAGGATCATGAAGATGATCAGGCCGGTGAGCGCCTGCTTGGAGATCTCCTTGCCCCAGCTCGGGCCGATGAGGTCGGCGTTGATGGTGTCGGCCTTGACGCCGAGGTCCTTCGAGAGCTCGTCGGTGACCTGGGCGGTGGTCTTGGTCTCGTCCTTGCTGATCTGGATCGTGACCTTGTCGCTGCCCACCGTCTGGACGATCGGGTTGGAGTGCTCCACGATCCGGTCCGCGGCCGTCCGGGCCTCGGTGGTGGTGATGCCGGGCTTGGTCACCGTGTAGACGGAGCCGCCGGTGAACTCGATGCCGAGCTTGAGCCCGTTGACGCCCAGGCCCACGAGGGCGGCGAGCAGGATCAGCGCGGACAGGGAGTACCAGAGCTTGCGCCGGCCGACGAAGTCGAAGCTGACCTCGCCCTGGTAGAGGCGATGGCCGAGACTGCCGAGCTTGGACATCAGGCCTCCTTGGCGACGCTGGGTCGGCCGGTACGGCGGCGTCCGCCGCGGATGGGCGGACGGGCTCCGAGCCGCTTGGGGTCGAGCCCGGACCAGGGGTGGCCCCCGCCGAAGAACTTCGTCCGGGCGAGCAGGGTGATCAGCGGCTTGGTGAAGAGGAAGATCACCACGACGTCGAGCAGCGTGGTCAGGCCCAGCGTGAACGCGAAGCCCTGGACCTTGCCCACCGAGACGATGTACAGCACCGCGGCGGCGAGGAAGGACACGAAGTCCGACACCAGGATGGTGCGCCGCGCCCGCGGCCAGGCGCGCTGCACGGCGGTGCGCAGCTGGGCGCCCTCGCGGACCTCGTCGCGGATGCGCTCGAAGTACACGATGAAGGAGTCCGCCGTGATGCCGATCGCGACGATGGCGCCGCAGACGGCCGGCAGGTTGAGGGCGAAGCCGATGGCCTTGCCCAGCAGGCACATGATCGAGTAGGTCAGCACGGCGGAGACGACGAGGCCGGCGATGCTGACCAGGCCGAGGCCGCGGTAGTAGACCAGCGAGTACAGGACCACCAGGCCGAGGCCGATGGCGCCCGCGATCAGGCCGGCGTGCAGCTGCTCACCGCCGAGCTGCGGGGAGACGGTGCTCACCGACTGGGTGGTGAAGTCCAGCGGCAGGGCGCCGAACTTCAGCACGTTGGCGAGGTCGTCGGCCTCCTTCTGCGTGAAGGAGCCGGTGATCTCGGCGCTGTTGCCGGGGATGGGAGCGGTGACCTGGGGGGCGGAGACGTTCTGGCCGTCCAGGACGATGGCGAACTGGTTCTGCGGCGACTGCTTGGCGGCCAGCTGCGTGGTGGTGGCCGTGAACCCCTTGGCGCCCGTGCCGTCGAACTTCAGCTGGACGATCCACATGGAGCGCTGGGTGTCGAAGACCGCGCTGGCGTCGGTGACGTTGACGCCGTTCACCGCGACCGGGCCCAGGGCGTACTTCTCGTAGGTGCCCTTCGGGACGCCCGGCTGGGTCGACTCCTTCTCGTCGCAGGCGACCGCGTTGGCGGTCGTCGACGTCTGGTAGTTGCGGCTGCGCTGCGCCTGGTCGGTGCAGTCCAGGGCCGCGAACTGCTTCGCCAGGTCGGCCGGGACGGCGCCGCCGGTGGTGATCGAGGTCGGGGTGTCCGTGGAGGCGGGGGCGCTCGCGCTCGGCGCGGGCGACGCCTTGGCGGCGCCCTTCGCGGCCGCGCCCTTCGCCGAGGGGGCGGTGGACGGCGCGGCGGTGGAGCCGGCCTGCAGGGCGCGGCTCACGGCACGGCCGGCCGTGGTGCTGCTCGGCGCGGGGGACGCGGCCGAGGCGGAGGGCTTCGCCGAGGAGCCGGCGGAGGGCTTGGTCCCGGAGGCGGAGCCGCTCGGTGCGGGGGCCGGCTTGGCGGCGCCCTTCGGCACGGAGACGCCCGTGGCGAGCACGGGGCGGAAGTACAGCTTGGCGGTGGTGCCGATCTGGGCGACCGCGTTGCGGGTGTCGTCCTTCCCGCTGCCCTTCGGGATGTTGACGATGATGTTCTTGCTGCCCTGGACCTGCGTCTCGGCCTCGGACACACCCATGCCGTTGACGCGCTTGAGCATGATGCTCGCCGCGGTGGCCATGTTGGTCTCGTTGACCGCCTTGGGGTCCTTGGACGAGGCGGTCAGCGTGACGCTGGTGCCGCCCGCGAGGTCGATGCCCAGGCGGGGCGTGGTGAGGTTCTGCGCGAACATCAGGCCGACGAGCCCGACCATGACGACCAGGATGAAGGCCAACGCCTTCCCCGGGTGCCCGTCGCGAGGACGCGACTTGGGTGTTGCCACCTTCTCGTTTCTCCCTGTCCGTGCGGCCGGCTGCGGCGGGCCGCCCCGGACCGCTGTACGGCCGGGGGCGGCGGGCGCGGCGGTCCGCTGGTCCTGAGGACCGGTCGGCGGAGGTGCCGCCCGGTCGGCGAAGCGCGCCTGCGACCGCTACTTCGCGGCGGCCGGGCCCTCGCCCTCGGCGGCCGGGCCGCTCTTCGGGGCGTCGGCGGTGCCCTCGGGGGCGTCGGCGGCCGGGGCGGCGGCGGGCTTCGAGAGGTCCGCGGCGGCGGGCTTGGTCAGGTCCGCGGTGACGGCCGCGGCGTCGTCCTCGACGAAGGGCGGGACGTCGTCGGACGCCGGGACCCCGTGGATGATCGCCGCGTACTCCTCGGGCTCCAGCACCGCGGCGATGGCGCTCTTGGTGAAGTGCAGGAAGACGCCCGGGGCGGCCTCGAGCTCGACGGTGTCGTCGTTGACCGACTTGACCGTGGCGTACATGCCGCCGATGGTGCGCACCCCGGAGCCGGGCCCCATGGTGTTGCGCATCTCGAGAGCCTGCTGCTGCTTCTTCTTGGCGTTGCGCGTCATGAGGACCATGACGCCCACCAGGAGGAGCAGGGGGAGAAGGGTGGTAAGCACGGCTTGACAGGTCCTTTGCGGGGCCGCGCGGGGCGACCGGTGTGGGGGGAGGTCTGGCCGCCCGGCAGGGGCGGCTCGGCGGAGTCTAGGGTGACCCGCCTTGGTCGGACAACGTCAAGCATTGCATCCGGGTTCCGCAAGTGGCGAGCCCCCGGCCGGGTGCACCGCCGCGGACCACCGGTGCGGGGGACCCCGCGGCGGGGCCGGGGGCCCGCTCCCCCGGGGGTGCGGGCGGGCCCGCTCCCCCGGGCCGGAGGGTCCGCCCCCACGGCCCGGAGGGCTCAGTGCTCCGGCGCGGGGGCTCAGTCCTCCGGCGCGGGGGGCTCGGAGCGGTCGAAGAGGCCCTGCTGGGCGGCGAGCGGGGCGCGGGGCCCCGGCGGGGCCGCGGGCGGTGTCATGCCCATGTGCTGCCAGGCGGCGGCGGTGGCGATCCGGCCGCGCGGGGTGCGGGCGAGCAGGCCCTCGCGGACCAGGAACGGCTCGGCGACCTCCTCCACCGTCTCGCTCTCCTCCCCCACCGCGACCGCCAGCGTGGACAGGCCCACCGGGCCGCCGCCGAAGAGCCGGAGCAGCACGTCGAGCACGGAGCGGTCCAGGCGGTCCAGGCCGCGGCCGTCGACCTCGTACACGTCCAGGGCCTGCGCCGCGATCTCCGGGGTGATCAGTCCGCCGTGCCGGACCTCGGCGTAGTCGCGGACGCGGCGCAGCAGCCGGTTGGCGATGCGGGGGGTGCCGCGGGAGCGGCCGGCGATCTCGGCGGCCCCCGCGGCGTCGATCTCCACGTCGAGGAGCCCGGCCGAGCGGTGGACGACGCGCTCCAGCTCGGCGGGGGCGTAGAACTCCATGTGCCCGGTGAAGCCGAAGCGGTCGCGCAGCGGGGGCGGCAGCAGGCCGGCCCGGGTGGTGGCGCCGACCAGGGTGAAGGGCGGCAGCTCCAGCGGGATGGCCGTGGCGCCGGGGCCCTTGCCGACGATGACGTCGACCCGGAAGTCCTCCATCGCCATGTACAGCATCTCCTCGGCGGGCCGGGACATGCGGTGGATCTCGTCGAGGAAGAGCACCTCGCCCTCGGTGAGGGAGGAGAGGATCGCCGCGAGGTCGCCCGCGTGCTGGATGGCGGGCCCGGAGGTGATCCGGATGGGGGCGTTCATCTCCGCGGCGATGATCATGGACAGGGTGGTCTTGCCCAGGCCGGGCGGGCCGCTGAGCAGCACGTGGTCCGGGGTGGCGCCGCGCCGCCGGGCGGCCTGGAGCACCAGCGAGAGCTGCTCGCGCACCCGCTCCTGGCCGATGAACTCGCCCAGGTCCCTGGGCCGCAGCGCCGCCTCGACCGCCCGGTCCTCGCCGTCGGCGGCCGCGGTGACCAGGCGGTCGCCGGCCTCGGAGTCGGTGGGGTCGTACGGCGTCATGGGGGGCGCTCTCCGGAGGGGGGTGCGGAAGGGGTGCGGGCGGGCGGGTCTGCGGCCGGGGGGGGACCGGGCGGCGGAGGGGTGCGGGGCCGAGGGTACGGGGTCGGGCGGGCCGGGTCAGCGGGTGCGGTTGAGGGTGCGCAGGGCGGTGCGCAGCAGGACGGCGATGTCGGGCCGCTCCTGGGCCTCGGCGTCGGGGGCGACGGCGGCGACCGCGTCCTCCGCCTCGCGGGGGGCGTAGCCGAGGCCGACCAGGGCGGAGTGCAGCTGGTCGCGCCAGGGGGCCGGGCCGGCGGCGAGGGGCTGGGCCGGGACGGAGCCGGTGGGGGCGCCGAGCTTGTCCTTGAGCTCCAGCAGCAGCTTCTGCGCGCCGCGCTTGCCGATGCCGGGGACGGCGGTGAGGGCCTTCTCGTCCCCCTGGGCGACGGCCAGGCGCAGCGCGTCGGGGCTGTGGACGGCGAGCATGGCCTGGGCGAGGCGGGGGCCGACGCCGCTGGCGGTCTGGAGCAGCTCGAAGGTGCGGCGCTCGTCGTCGTCGGCGAAGCCGTACAGGGTCAGGGAGTCCTCCCGGACGACCAGGGAGGTGGCGAGGCGGGCGTGCTCGCCGACCCGCAGGCCGGCGGCGGTGGCGGGGGTGCACTGCAGGGCGAGGCCGACCCCGGAGACCTCCACGACGGCGGTGCCCGTGGGGGAGACGGCGGCGACGGGGCCGCTGACGAAGGCGATCACGGGCGGTTCTCCTCGGACGTGCCGGAGCGGGGGGTGCGGGCCGGACGGGCCGCGCCGGCGGCGGCCGTGCGGGCCGGGGCGGACGGGGAGCCGGCGGCGGACGGCGGGCCGGCGGCGGGGGGACGCGCCGACGGCCGGGCGGCGGTCCGGGCGACGGCCGCGGCGATCCGGTCGCCGGCGGCGCCGCGCCAGATGTGGCAGATGGCGAGGGCGAGCGCGTCGGCGGCGTCGGCCGGCTTCGGGGGCGCGTCGAGGCGGAGCAGGCGGGTGACCATGGCCCCGACCTGCGCCTTGTCGGCGCGGCCGCTGCCGGTGACGGCGGCCTTGACCTCGCTGGGGGTGTGCAGGACGACGGGCAGGCCGCGCCGGGTGGCGCAGAGCATGGCGACGGCACTGGCCTGGGCGGTGCCCATGACGGTGCGGACGTTGTGCTGGGCGAAGACCCGCTCGACGGCCACCACGTCGGGGCGGTGGGTGTCCAGCCACTCCTCCAGCCCCTGCTCGATCAGCAGCAGCCGGGCGCCGATCTCGGCGTCGGCGGGGGTGCGGACCACGCCCACGCCGGCCATGCGCAGCGGGCGGCCGGGGCCGCCGTCGACCACGCCGACGCCGCACCTGGTCAGTCCGGGGTCCACACCCAGTACCCGCACGCGGGGACCGCCTCTCGGTCGATGGCTGTTCGAGGTCAGAGGCTATCGGGAGGGTCCGACAACCGGGTGCCGCGCCCCGCCGGGCCGCGCCGGGCCGCGCCGGGGCGGCCCCCGAAGCGGACCGGCCCGGCAGCCCCCGGGAGGGGCGGCCGGGCCGGCGCGGGGTGCGGCGGGTCAGGCGTCGATCTCGGCCATGACCTCGTCGGCGACGTCGAAGTTGGCGAAGACGTTCTGCACGTCGTCGCTGTCCTCCAGGGCGTCGATCAGCTTGAAGATCTTCCGGGCGCCGTCGGCGTCCAGCGACACCTGCACGCTCGGGACGAAGTTGGCGTCGGCCGAGTCGTAGTCGATCCCGGCCTCCTGGAGCGCGGTGCGGACCGCGACCAGGTCGGAGGCCTCGCAGATCACCTCGAAGGCCTCGCCGAGGTCGTTGACCTCCTCGGCGCCGGCCTCCAGGACGGCGGTGAGGACGTCGTCCTCGGTGAGCTCGCCGGCCTTGGGCACGATGATGACGCCCTTGCGGGTGAACATGTACGACACCGAGCCCGGGTCGGCCATGGAGCCGCCGTTGCGGGTCATGGCCACGCGCACGTCGGAGGCGGCGCGGTTGCGGTTGTCGGTGAGGCACTCGATCAGCACGGCGACGCCGTTGGGACCGTAGCCCTCGTACATGATCGTGGAGTAGTCGGCACCGCCGGCCTCGGCACCGGAGCCGCGCTTGACGGCGCGGTCGATGTTGTCGTTCGGGACCGAGCTCTTCTTCGCCTTCTGGATGGCGTCGTAGAGGGTGGGGTTGCCTGCCGGGTCGCCGCCACCGGTGCGGGCCGCCACCTCGATGTTCTTGATCATCTTCGCGAAGAGCTTGCCGCGCTTGGCGTCGATCACGGCCTTCTTGTGCTTGGTGGTGGCCCATTTGGAGTGGCCGGACATCGCCTGGCTCCTTACAACGTCATCCAACGGAAAAGAACAGTGCGATCCTACCGAGACACGGGGCCCCGGCCGGAACCGGCGGAGGTCAGCGCGCGGCGGCGCGCACCAGGTCCACGAAGAAGGCGTGCACGCGGTGGTCGCCGGTGAGCTCCGGGTGGAAGGAGGTGGCCAGCAGGTTCCCCTGCCGGACGGCGACGGTCCGGCCGGCCGCGGGGCCCGCGGGCAGCTCGGCGAGGACCTCGACGCCGGCGCCGACCGACTCCACCCAGGGGGCGCGGATGAAGACGCCGTGCAGCGGACCGCCCTCCAGGCCGGCGAAGTCGACCGGGGACTCGAAGGACTCGTTCTGCCGGCCGAAGGCGTTGCGGCGCACGGTCATGTCGATGCCGCCGACGGACTGCTGGTCGTCGCGGCCGTCGAGGATCTTGTCGGCCAGCATGATCATGCCGGCGCAGGACCCGTACACCGGCAGGCCCTCGGCGACGCGGGCGCGCAGCGGCTCCATCAGGCCGAAGGCCAGCGCCAGGTTGGACATGGTGGTGGACTCGCCGCCGGGTATCACCAGGCCGTCGAGGTCGGCCAGCTCCTCGGGGCGGCGGACCGGCCGGGCGAGCGCGTCGGCCTCGGCGAGCGCCACGGCGTGCTCGCGGACGTCGCCCTGGAGGGCGAGGACTCCGACGGTGGGGGTGCTGGACACGGGTTTCCCCTTCGGGGCAGGAGGCGGGGGGTGCGGGAACACGGGCGGGGCGGGAGGGAGGACGCGGACGGGACGGGAGGGAGGACGCGGACGGGACGGGAGGGGCGCGGGCGGGGCGGGAACGCGGACGGTCCGCCGCGCCGGGCCGGGCCCGGTGCGGCGGACCGCTGCGTGGGGGCGGGCCCGGTGCGGCGGACCGCTGCGTGGGGGCGGGCCCGGCGGCCCGGCCCGGCCGGCCGCACGGGGTGCGGACGGTCCGGCGGGCCCGGCCTGCCGGGACTACCAGCCGCGGTTGGCGTAGCGCTCGGTCTCGGGCAGGGTGTCGCAGTTGATGCCGACCATGGCCTCGCCCAGGCCGCGGGAGACCTTGGCGATGACGTCCGGGTCGTCGAAGAAGGTGGCGGCCTTGACGACGGCGGCGGCACGCTTGGCCGGGTCGCCGGACTTGAAGATGCCGGAGCCGACGAAGACGCCCTCGGCGCCGAGCTGCATCATCAGCGCGGCGTCGGCGGGGGTGGCCACGCCGCCCGCGCTGAAGAGGACGACCGGGAGCTTGCCCAGGGTCGCGACCTCCTTGACCAGCTCGTACGGGGCCTGGAGGTTCTTGGCGGCGACGAAGAGCTCGTTCTCGTCGAGGGTGGTCAGGCGGCGGATGTCGGCGCGGATCTGCCGCATGTGGCGGACGGCCTCGACGACGTTGCCGGTGCCGGCCTCGCCCTTGGAGCGGATCATGGCCGCGCCCTCGGCGATGCGGCGCAGGGCCTCGCCCAGGTTGGTGGCGCCGCAGACGAAGGGGGTGGTGAAGGCCCACTTGTCGCTGTGGTTGACCTCGTCGGCCGGGGTGAGGACCTCGGACTCGTCGATGTAGTCGACGCCGAGCGCCTGGAGGACCTGGGCCTCGACGAAGTGGCCGATCCGGGACTTGGCCATGACCGGGATGGAGACGGCGTTGATGATGCCGTCGATCATGTCCGGGTCGGACATGCGGGCCACGCCGCCGTCCTTGCGGATGTCGGCGGGGACGCGCTCCAGGGCCATGACGGCCACGGCGCCGGCGTCCTCGGCGATCCTCGCCTGCTCGGGCGTGACGACGTCCATGATCACGCCGCCCTTGAGCTGCTCGGCCATGCCGCGCTTGACGCGGGCCGTGCCGACCTGGGGCTGGTCGCCCTCGCCGTGGGAGGGGGTGGCGGGAGAGGTGGTGGACACGGAGGACCTCACTGGGAGACGAATCGGTGCGACGGGCCCATCGTAGGCCGGGCCCGCCCCCCGTCGATGTGCCACCGGGGCCAGCTTCCGGCCGCCGTTGCGACAGTCCGGCGCGCAGCCGCTACCCATCCGCTACCGCCCGCCGGTCCCCCGCGGCACCCGCCGGGCCTGCTGCGGGGCCTGCTGCGGGGCCTACTGCGGGGCGCCCTCGGGGGTGAGCGAGGCCGGGGCCTCGTCGTCCATCTCGAACGCCATCGGGAACGGCGCGTGCCCCGCCAGCCGCAGGTAGCGGACGATGCGGTGCCGGCGCACCGCCCGCGCCGCCCGCACCGCGTCGTTGTGGAAGCGGCGGGCCATCGGCACCCGGCGGACCGCCGCGGTGAGGTCGTGGAGCGCCTCGTCGCCGCCCGGCGCCGCGCGCAGCGCCAGCGCCTGCTCGGGCTCGGCGAAGACCGCCCGCAGCGCCTGGCTCAGCTCGCTCTCGGCCACCTCGCGGTGGTCCTCGTCCGCCTGGAGGGCGGCGTGCGCGGCCTGGTGGAGGACGATGGAGGCCGCCGGGTCCAGCAGTGTCGAGGTGGCGAGCTCCTGGGAGACCGAGGCGCGGCGCAGCAGCTGCGCGTCCAGGGCCGCGCGGGCGGCGTCGATCCGGGCGTGCAGCCGGTCCAGCCGGCCCGCCGTCCAGCTGAGGTAGAGGCCGACGGCGACGACGGCGGCGAGGGCCCAGATCCATGTGGTCACGGCGGATCAGGGTACCGGCCGGCCGGGCCTCCCCCGGCCGGGGCCCGTGCGGGACGGGCGCCGGCCGGGGTCCGCTCAGTCGCGGGCCAGGCCGAGGCGTCCGAGCCAGCCGGTCCGCTCGTCCTCCTCGACGGCCGCGGCGCCCGCCGCCACCGTCTCGTACACGGCGAGGACGTCGGCGCCGACCGTCTCCCAGTCGAAGCGCCGCACGTGGCGGGAGGCCGCCTCGCGCAGGGCGGCCAGCCGCGCGGGGTCGCCCAGCAGCCGGACGGCGGCGGCGGCGAGCGCCTCCGCGTCCTCCACCGGGAACAGCTCGCCCGCGCCGCCGCCGTCGAGCACCTGGCGGAACGCGTCGAGGTCGCTGGCCAGCACGGGCGCACCCGCCGACATGGCCTCGACCAGGATGATGCCGAACGACTCGCCGCCGGTGTTGGGGGCGACGTACAGGTCGACGCTGCGCAGCAGCCGGGCCTTCTCCTCGTCGCTGACCATGCCCAGGAACTCCACCTGGCGGCGGACCTCCTCGGACACCCCCTCCAGCGCCTCCTCCTCGTCGCCGCGCCCGGCCACCAGCAGGCGCGTCCCGGGGCGGGCGGCGAGGATCGCGGGCATGGCCGCGAGGAGCGTCGGCAGGCCCTTGCGGGACTCGTTGATGCGGCCGATGAAGCCGATGGCGGCCGGCCCGCCGTCCGCGGCGCCGCCGGTCCAGCGGGGGTCCGGCTCGGCGTCGGCGAAGAAGGAGACGTCCACGCCGTTGGGGATCACGACCGCGTCGCCGCCCAGGTGCTCCACGAGGGTGCGGCGGGCGTACTCGCTGACCGCGACGCGGGCCCGGATCTTCTCCAGGGCCGGCTGCAGGATCGGGTACGCCGCGGTCATGGCGCGGGAGCGGGGGTTGGAGGTGTGGAAGGTCGCGACGATGGGCCCGTTGGCGGACCAGCAGGCCAGCAGGGAGAGGCTCGGGGAGGCCGGCTCGTGGATGTGGAGCACGTCGAAGCGGCCCTCGTGCAGCCAGCGGCGCACCCGGGCGGCGGAGAGGAAGCCGAAGTTGAGCCGCGCCACCGAGCCGTTGTAGGGCACCGGCACGGCACGGCCCGCGGAGACGACGTACGGCGGCAGGGGGGTGTCGTCGTCGGCGGGGGCCAGCACGGAGACGTCGTGGCCGAGCCGCAGCAGGTGGTCGGCGAGGTCCCGGACGTGGAACTGGACGCCGCCGGGGACGTCCCAGGAGTAGGGGCAGACGATGCCGATCCTCACCGGGCGGCCGCCTCGCCCCGGCCGGCGGCGGCCGGTCCGGAGGTGCCCTGCGCGGAGGGGTCCTGCCCGGCGGAGGCGCCGGCGGGGGTCCCGGAGGGCTCCTCGGCGGGGTCCTGCGCGGCGGAGGCGCCGACGGGGGTCTCCGCGGGGGCCCCGGAGGGCTCCTCGGCGGCATCCTGCGCGGAGGCGCGGGCGGCCGGCAGGTCGGCGAGCCAGAAGCGCTGGAGCATGTGCCAGTCCTCGGGGTGGCTGCGGACGCCCTCGGCCCACACCGCGGCGAGGGCCCGGGTCATGGCGGCCGACCTCTCGCGGCGCGAGCCCTCGGCCGGCACCGGGACCTCGGGGTGCACGGTCCCCTTCATCACGGGCGTCCCGTCGTACCAGAGGGTGACCGGCAGCAGCGCCGCACCGGTCTGCACGGCCAGCGCGGCCGGACCGGCGGGCACCCGGGCCCGCTCGCCGAGGAAGTCGACCTCGACGCCGTTGGCGGAGAGGTCCCGGTCCCCGACCAGGCAGACCAGCCCGCCGGCGCGCAGCCGCTTGGCGAGGGTGCCGACGACGGAGACGGAGCCGCCGGTCAGCGGCAGCACCTCCATGCCGAGGCCCTCGCGGTAGGCGACGAAGCGGTCGAAGAGCGACTCGGGCCTCAGCCGCTCGGCGACGGTGGTGAAGCGGTGGCCCAGGTGGGAGACGAGCCATGCGCCGGCCAGGTCCCAGTTGCCCATGTGCGGCAGGGCGAGGACCACGCCGCGCCCCTCGGCGAGGTGGCGGCCGATCCGCTCGTGGCCCTCGGGGGCGAAGGAGCGGGCGATCCGGTCGGCGTCCCACGCCGGCAGCCGGAAGGACTCCTGCCAGTACCGCAGGTAGGAGCGCATCCCGGCGCGCGACAGGTCGCGGATCTCCGCCTCGCCCGCGTCCGGGCGGACCCGGCGCAGGTTGGCCTCCAGCCGCTGCACGCCCTTGCCGCGCTGCCGCCACGCCGTGTCGGCGATCCGCCGGAAGAGCGCCGTCGCGGCGGGTTCGGGCAGGCGCCGCACGGCGGACCAACCGAGCGCGTACGCCGAGTCGGCGAGCCGCTCCCTCATACCCCCGCCTCCCGGGCCTCGGTACCGCCGGCGGCGGCGGCCCCGGCCTCCGCCTCGGCGGCCTCGCGGCGCACGGTGAGCATCCGCTGGAGGACGGTGACGAGGCTGCCCGCGGCGATCAGCCAGAGGGCGACCGGCAGCAGCCACTCGACGTACGGCACGCCGAAGCCGTGGAGCCCGGCCAGGCCGGCGGCGACCAGGGTGACCACCAGCCGCTCGGCCCGCTCGACCAGTCCGGAGACGTCGCACGGCAGGCCCAGGGACTCCGCCCGCGCCTTGGTGTACGAGACCACCTGGCCGCAGGCCAGGCAGAAGACCGCCACCGCGCAGAGCAGCAGGTTGTCGCCCTTGCCCGCGTACCACAGGGCGATGCCGCCGAAGATCGCCGAGTCGGCGACCCGGTCGAGGGTGGAGTCGAGGAAGGCGCCCCACCGGCTGGACCGGCCGGCCTGGCGGGCCATGTTGCCGTCCACCAGGTCGCTGAAGATGAAGAGCGTGATCACGATGGTGCCCCAGAAGAACTCGCCCCTGGGGAAGAAGGCCAACGCGCCCGCCACGGAGCCCGCGGTGCCGATGAGGGTGACCGCGTCGGGGCTGATCCCGGCGCGCAGCAGCATCGACGCGAACGGCGTGAGGACACGCGTGAAGAAGGCACGCGCGTATTTGTTGAGCATGGCCTTTCCGACGGCTCCGATCTCGTTCGGTTCTGCGGCTGGCCCATGGTAGCCGCGCGGGGCGCGCACGCGGCCCGGGCACCCCCCGTCGGAGCAGCGGCGGCCGCTCCCGTATGGACCGGGGGCGAACACGGTGGAAAGCTCGAAGGACGCGCAGTGGGAGGAGCAGGCACATGGCCGACAAGGGATCCCACCCATCAGGAGCCGCCGGAAGGGCGCCGGCGGCCGACCGCCCCACACAGCTGCGGAACGTGGTGCTGGTCGGCCACAGCGGTGCGGGCAAGACCACCCTGGCCGAGTCGCTGGCGCTGGCCGCCGGCGCGGTCAACCGGGCCGGACGGGTGCAGGACGGCACCACCGTCTCGGACCACGACGACATCGAGCACCGCCAGCAGCGGTCGGTGCAGCTCTCGCTGGTCCCCCTGGAGTGGGACGGCGTCAAGGTCAACCTGCTGGACACGCCCGGCTACGCGGACTTCGTCGGCGAGCTGCGGGCGGGCCTGCGGGCCGCCGACGCGGCCCTGTTCGTCGTCTCCGCCGCCGACGGCGTGGACGGCGCCACCCGGATGCTGTGGGACGAGTGCGCCGCCGTGTCGATGCCGCGCGCCGTGGTGGTGACCAAGCTGGACACCGCCCGCGCCGACTTCGACCAGGTGGTGGAGGCGTGCCGGGAGGCCTTCGGCGGCGAGGACCCCGACGCGGTCCTCCCCCTGTACCTGCCGCTGCACGGCGGCGCCCCGGGCCACGACGGGGAGCCGCCGGTCTGCGGCCTGGTCGGCCTGCTGACCGAGCGCGTCCTCGACTACTCCTCGGGCGTCCGCGAGGAGCGCGCGCCGGACCCGGTGCTGCGGCCCGCCCTGGAGGAGGCGCGCGGCCGGCTCATCGAGGGGATCATCGCCGAGAGCGAGGACGAGACCCTCATGGACCGCTACCTCGGCGGCGAGGCGATCGACGTGAAGACCCTCGTGGAGGACCTGGAGCGGGCCGTCGCCCGCGGCTCCTTCCACCCGGTGCTGGCGGCGGCGCCGCCCGTCGAGGGCTCGAAGCAGGGCATCGGCACGGTGGAGCTGCTGGAGCTGGTCACGGCCGGCTTCCCCTCCCCCGCCGAACGCGAGGCGCCGCCGGTCACCACGCCCGACGGCCGGCCGCGGCCCGCCCTGGCCTGCGACCCCGAGGGGCCCCTCGCGGCCGAGGTGGTCAAGACCAGCGGCGACCCGTACGTGGGCCGGCTGAGCCTGGTCCGGGTCTTCTCCGGGACGCTGCGGCCGGACGCGGCCGTCCACGTCTCCGGGCACGGCCTCGCCGACCGCGGCCACGAGGACCACGACGTGGACGAGCGGGTCGGCGCGCTGTCCACGCCGTTCGGCAAGCACCAGCACCCGGCGCCCAAGGGCATCGCCGGGGACATCGTCTGCGTCGCGCGGCTGGGCCGGGCCGAGACGGGCGACACCCTCTCGGCGAAGGAGCAGCCGCTGCTCATGGAGGCGTGGGAGATGCCCGACCCGCTGCTGCCGGTCGCGGTGGAGGCCCACAGCAAGGCCGACGAGGACAAGCTCTCGCAGGGCCTGGCCCGGCTGGTCGCCGAGGACCCGACGCTGCGGCTGGAGCAGAACCCCGACACGCGGCAGCTGGTGCTGTGGTGCATGGGCGAGGCCCACGCCGACGTGCTGCTGGAGCGGCTGCGCACCCGCTACGGGGTGCAGGTGGACCCGGTGCCGTACCGGGTGCCGCTGCGGGAGACGTTCGGCTCGGCCGCCTCGGCGCGCGGGCGGCACGTCAAGCAGTCCGGCGGGCACGGCCAGTTCGCGATCTGCGAGATCGAGGTGGAGCCGCTGCCCACCGGGGGCGGCTTCGAGTTCGTCGACCGGGTGGTGGGCGGGGCGGTGCCCCGGCAGTTCATCCCCTCCGTGGAGAAGGGGATCCGCACGCAGCTGGCGAAGGGCGTCGCCTCCGGCCACCCCGTGGTGGACGTCCGGGTGACGCTGGTGGACGGCAAGGCTCACTCGGTGGACTCCTCCGACGCCGCCTTCCAGACCGCGGGCGCGCTGGCCCTGCGGGAGGCGGCCGCGCAGGCCGTGATCCACCTGCTGGAGCCGGTCTCCGAGGTGCGGGTGCTGGTGCCGGACGACTACGTGGGCACGGTCATGAGCGACCTGTCGGCGCGGCGCGGCCGGGTGCTGGGCACCGAGCCGGTGCCGTCGGGCCGGCTGACCCTGGTCCGGGCGGAGGTGCCGGAGGTGGAGATCAGCCGGTACGCGGTGGACCTGCGGTCGCTCTCGCACGGCACCGGGCGGTTCTCCCGGGAGTACGCCCGCCACGAGCCCATGCCGCCGCAGGTGGCGGCACGGATGCGGGAGCAGGAGCGGGAGGCGCAGCCGGCCGGGCGCTGAGGCCGCCCGCCGCCCCGGGCCGGCTCCCCCGCCGGGGTGCCGGCCCGGGGCGTGCGGCCTGCCGCGGGACGGCAGGCCGCAGGGGCCGGACGGGCGGACGGGCCGCGGACCGGGCCGGGCAACCGGCCGTGCGGGGCCCCGGGCCGGGCAACCGGCCGTGCGGGGCCCCGGTCCTGCCGGGGCCGGGCCGGGCCTCAGGTCGTTCGGGGCGGCAGGGCGCAGGCGGCCGTGCCGCCGGGCATCCGGTGGCGGTGGCGGGCGACCAGCCGGTACACGCCCGCCGCGGCCCAGCGCACCGGGGGGAGCGTGACCAGGGCGCCCGGCACAATCCACACGCCCCCGGCACGCATCAGCAGCCGGGCGACGGCCTGCGCGCCGCCGTACACCTGCCCGCCGGGGGTCACCCAGAGCACCTCGCGCCCGGCGCGCCGGGCGGTGACCAGCCCCAGGCCGCCGCAGCGGGCGTCCAGTCCCGCCAGGTCGGCGGTGCGGAAGGGGACGGCGTCCCAGCCCCGGGCGGCGGGGTCCGCGGGAAGCCGCGCCGCGAGCCCGACGCAGCGGGAGCAGAAGGCGCAGTCGCCGTCGTAGACGAGAACCGGTCGTGTGGCCATGGCCCGATCCTGCCCCACGGGCCCGGCCGTGCGCCCCCGCCGCGCGCCGACGGATCCCACCGAGGGGGGAACGGGGCGCATGGCGGGGGGCGCGGAGGGGCAGAACCATCCGGACCGGTGAACCGCGCGCCGGGCCGGTGACGCCTGGTCAGAAGAGCGTCGCCGCAGCGGAGCGGGGCGCGGTAGCCTGCCGCTGACAGGGGAGGAGGGGGAGGCCGCGTGACCACGCTCGACATGACCCCCGGGGCACAGATACCCCGGTTCGACACGGGCCCCCAGACCGCGGTCACCCAGGCGCTGGCCTCGGCCGCGTACCGCGACGGGCCGCTCGACGACCTCGTGAGGCTGCGGCCGGACGTGAAGCCGAAGCCGCCGCGCTTCGCGCTCTTCCGGGCCAACCTCGGCGAGGCCTTCACCGAGGCGGTCATCGCCCGGACGCTGGGCAGCGGCCGCAAACCGCTGGTGCCGTCCTTCGGCACCGACGCCCGGATGGTCGTGGAGCACTGCCTGGAGGCGCAGGAGCTGCGCAACGGGCGCGACCGGCAGCTGTCCCTGGTCACGCTGCTCACCGGCGTGCTGTTCCTGCCGGGGGCGCTGCTGTGGCTGCTCGCCTTCCAGCTGCGGGCGGTGCTGCGGAAGGCGGCGCCCGACCGCGCGGGCCTGTACGGCAGCGTGGTCTTCGCCGCCCTGGCGGTGCTGGGCGTCCTCTTCGTGCTGAAACCGCCCGCGAGCGGCATGGCCGCCCTGTACCTGCGGGTGATGATGGTGGCGCCGGTCGTCGGCTGGTACGCCGCGAAGCGGATCTGCCTGCGCAGCGCGGAGCAGATGCGGGCGCAGTGGACGGCGCTGGTCGAGGGCAGCGCGATGGGCCCCATGCTGCCGAAGATCGTCCCCCGGGACGACAAGGACGCGAAGGCCGTGGACCTGCGGGACCAGCTGGACCGGCTGGCCGCCGAGCAGGAGACCAACGTGCTGCACTACGCGGGCACCAAGGGGATCCTAGGCCTCGGCGGGCGCTGGGGCGCCTGGCACCTCACCGGACCGCTGGCGCCGCGGGAGGGCGCCGCCGACATCCACTCCTTCCGGCCGTGGGACCTGGTCCGCAGGATCAACGAGCGGCTGGGCGCGCTGGAGCGCAGCGAGGTCGCGGCGGGCGGCATGCCGGCGCCGCGGCTGGAGCAGTGGGCGGTGCGGCCGGTCGGCGAGGGCGCGGACGAGATCGCCCGGCCCGGGGACGTCGAGACCATGGACGGGCAGCGGATGCGGGACTTCGCGGTGCAGAACCTCTGCAACGCGCAGAAGTTCGGCGCCGAGCCCCGGCACTACCAGGGCACCCACTTCGTGCTCTGGAAGGGCCAGCTGGTGGTGTCGCTGATGCTGACCGTCACCGTGCTCCACGACTACCTGCGGGTGGAGGTCACCGGGCACGCGCTGGGCCCGATCGCCGGCCTGTTCACCACCAAGCCCTCGCCCAAGGAGGTCACCTTCACCCGGCCCGGCCGGCCGTGGAAGGAGGAGAAGCGCCACCTGCCGGTGGTGGACGGCGACGAGGTGGTGCGCCTGGCCGTGCGGGCCCCGCTGATGTGGACGCCCGTGGTCCGGGACTGGCTCGGGGGTCAGCTGGTGCTGCCGGAGCCGTTCGGCCTGCGCTCGGCGTGGGTGGACCGGATGTGGACGCACCGCTTCATGGCGGACGACGCGATCCGCGCCGCGACCCCGATCGTGCGGACGGTGCGCACCGTGATCGACGAGTTCCTCGCCGAGCACGACGTGGACGTGGAGAAGTTCGCCAAGGCGCACTCGCTGCTGCCGGGGGCCGAGGCGGAGGGCGTGCGGCCCTTCAAGGCCGACGTCTACGACGCCTGAGGCGGGCCGCCCCGCGCACGGGGCGCGCACGGTGGGGGCCGGGACCCTGCAGGGTCCCGGCCCCCACCGTGCGCGGACGGCGGATCAGGCCGCCGGCCAGGCCTCCGCCAGCATCTTGCGGGTGTCGGCCAGCAGCTGCGGCAGCACCCTGGTGTGGCCGACGACGGGCATGAAGTTGGTGTCGCCGCCCCAGCGCGGCACCACGTGCTGGTGCAGGTGGGCGGCGATGCCGGCGCCGGCGGCCGCGCCCTGGTTCATGCCGATGTTGAAGCCGTGGGCGCCGGAGGCGGCGCGCAGCGCGGTCATCGCCTGCTTGGTGAGGGCGCCCAGCTCGGCGGTCTCGGCGTCGTCGAGGCCGGTGTAGTCGGCGACGTGCCGGTACGGGACGACCATGAGGTGGCCGCCGTTGTACGGGTACAGGTTGAGCACCGCGTACACGCGCTCGCCGCGGGCGACCACCAGCCCGTCCTCGTCGCTCAGGGCGGGGATGCCGCAGAACGGGCAGCCCTCGTCCTCGCCGGGGCCGGTGGGCTTGTTCTCGCCCTTGATGTACGCCATTCGGTGGGGGGTCCACAGACGCTGGAAGCCGTCCGGCTCCCCGACCCCGTCCTGCAGCTCCGGCTCGCTCGTCATGCGGATCAGCATAGGCGCCGCGGGGCGGCTCCCCGAAGGGAGCCGCCCCGCGGGCGCTGCGACCGCCGGCTCAGACCTGGACGCGGTCCCGGACGGCCTTCACGATCTCGGCGACGGCCTCGTCCACCGGGACGCCGTTCTTCTGCTCGCCGTTGCGGTAGCGGAAGGAGACGGCCCCGGCCTCGACGTCGTCGTTGCCGGCCAGCAGCATGAAGGGCGCCTTGGCCTTCTGCGCGTTGCGGATCTTCTTCTGCATGCGGTCGTCGGAGGCGTCCACCTCGACGCGGACGCCCTCGGCGCGCAGCTTCGCCGCGACCTCCCGGAGGTACGGGACGTGCTCGTCGGTGATCGGGATGCCGACCACGGCGACGGGGGCGAGCCACGGCGGCATGGCGCCGGCGTAGTGCTCCAGCAGCACGCCGAAGAAGCGCTCGATCGAGCCGAAGAGCGCCCGGTGGATCATGACGGGCTGCTGACGGGACCCGTCCGCCGCGGTGTACTCCAGGTCGAAGCGCTTGGGCTGGTTGAAGTCGACCTGGATGGTCGACATCTGCCAGGAGCGGCCGATGGCGTCCTTGACCTGCACGGAGATCTTCGGACCGTAGTACGCCGCGCCGCCCGGGTCGGGGGTGAGCGGCAGGCCCTGCTTCTCCGCGGCCTGGCGCAGCGCCTCGGTGGCCTCCTCCCAGTCCTCGTCCGTGCCGATGAACTTGTCGGAGTCGTCGCGGGTGGACAGCTCCAGCTCGAACTCGGTCAAGCCGTAGTCGCGCAGCAGGTCGAGCACGAAGGTCAGGAGCGTGTCGAGCTCCTGCGGCATCTGCTCCTTGGTGCAGTAGATGTGCGAGTCGTCCTGGGTGAAGCCGCGGGAGCGGGTCAGGCCGTGCACCACGCCCGACTTCTCGTACCGGTAGACCGTCCCGAACTCGAACAGCCGCAGCGGCAGTTCGCGGTAGGAGCGTCCGCGCGACTTGAAGATCAGGTTGTGCATCGGGCAGTTCATCGCCTTGAGGCGGTAGTTCTGCTCGTCGAACTGGATGGCCGGGAACATGCCGTCCGCGTAGTGCGGCAGGTGCCCGGAGATCTCGAAGAGGCGCTCCTTGGAGAGGTGCGGGGTGTTGACGAACTCGTAGCCCGCGGTCTCGTGCTGCCTGCGCGAGTAGTCCTCCATGGCCTTGCGGATCACGCCGCCCTTGGGGTGGAAGACCGCCAGGCCGGGGCCGAGCTCGTCGGGGAAGGAGAACAGGTCCAGCTCGGCGCCGAGCTTGCGGTGGTCGCGCTTCTCGGCCTCGGCGAGGAAGTCCAGGTGGGCCTTGAGCTCGTCCTTCGACGGCCAGGCGGTTCCGTAGATCCGCTGGAGCTGCTTGTTCTTCTCGCTGCCGCGCCAGTAGGCGGCGGCGCTGCGCATCAGCTTGAACGCGGGGATGAGGCGGGTGGTGGGCAGGTGGGGACCGCGGCAGAGGTCCTTCCAGCACAGCTCCCCGGTCTTCGCGTCCAGGTTGTCGTAGATGGTCAGCTCGCCCGCGCCGACCTCGGCGGAGGCGCCGTCGGCGGCCTCGGCGGCGGAGCCCTTGAGGCCGATCAGCTCCAGCTTGTACGGCTCGGCGGCCAGCTCCTCGCGGGCGGCCTCGTCGTTCACCGCGCGACGGGAGAAGCGCTGGCCGCGCTTGACGATCTCCTGCATCTTCTTCTCGACGGCCTTGAGGTCGTCGGGGTGGAAGGGCTTCTCGACGTCGAAGTCGTAGTAGAAGCCGTCCTTGATCGGCGGGCCGATGCCGAGCTTGGCCTCCGGGAAGAGCTCCTGCACGGCCTGGGCCATGACGTGGGCGGTGGAGTGGCGCAGGATCGCCAGGCCGTCCTCGCTGGTGACGGCGACGGGCTCCACCTCGTCGCCGTCGGCGAGCACGTGGGCGAGGTCGCGCAGGGCGCCGTTCACGCGGGCGGCGACGACGGCGCGGTCGCCGGTGAACAGCTCGGCGGCGGTAGTGCCCGTGGTCACCACGCGCTCTTCCCGATCGGGTTCGCGGTTGATGGTCACACGGACGTCCGACACCGGTCTCTCCTGACTCGCGGAACTCGCGGAATGCTTTCGGAGCAGCCTACGGCTGCGGTGTCGATGGTACCGAGAATTACGGAGCGTCCTCCTCGGGGCGGTCCCGCAGCGCCTTGAGGAGGCGGTCGCGCTCGGCGTCGTCGAGCTCGCAGGGTTCGACGCCGCGGGGGCGGGCCAGCCGCCGGAACCCGCTGCCGGGCTCCAGGCGGCCGCCGAGCCGCAGCGGGACGCCCGCCAGGTGCGCCCGCACGGCGGTGCGGTACTCCTCCTCCTCCAGCCGGACGCGGACCTCCGCGACGTCCGCCCCGGCCAGCACCCGCAGCCGCACGGCCCCGGCGCCGTCCGGCCGCGGCCGCCCCAGCCGCACCACCGCGCCGGTGATCCGGACCTCGACCGCGGGCTCGGCCCGCTCCAGCCGCTCCACCGCCTCCTCCAGGGCCGGCAGGTCGCCGGGCGAGAACTCCACGGGCGGCCGCCGGTCGGTGAACCCGCGCGGCGTACCGGCCGCCGGGGACCAGGCGAGGGCGACCTGCGCCCCCTCGCTCCCCCGGACCAGCTGCGCCACCGAGGCCGCCAGCTCCCGGCTCACCCCGGCGCCCACCGACCCGTCGAAGGCCTCGGGCCGCCCGGTGGCCCGGCGGTAGTCGACCGCGTCGCGCAGCGCCTCCAGGGAGCGGACCAGCACGGTGGTGGCGCCGCGGCCCTCCGGCGCGGGCACGTGGGCGGTGAGCCGGCCGGCGCCGCTGCCGGGTCCCGCCACCAGCACCTGCCGGAGGAAGGCGGCGGCGTGCCCGTCGAGCCGGGCGCCGAAGAAGGCCGCCCGGGTGTGCGCCGCCTTGGCCGCGGCCCGCAGCATGGCCGCGGCGGCGGCGCGCAGCGCGTCCTCGGCCTCCCAGGGCACCGCGCCGTCCGCGCCGGGCGCCTCCCGCTCCCAGCGGACCTCGTCGCCGGGCACGTCGAGGGCCAGCAGCACGGACCGGGCGGACGGCAGCGGGGAGCGGACCAGTGCGGCGAGGGCCTCGGCGAGCAGCTCGTCGGCGTCGTCGAAGGCCCGTCCGGCCGGGACCAGCAGGCTGAGGCCGGACGCCTCGCCGCCGGGCGGCGTCCAGCGGCCGTAGCGGTCCGCCGGGCCGCCGCGGCGCACCCAGCCGTGGCGGGCGAGCAGGGCGCCCAGCACCCCGGGGTCGACACGGCCGGGGTCGACGCGCGGCGGTCCGGGCCACGGGCCGGCGACCGCGTCGGCACGTCCGGTGGCGGCACGCCCGGTGGCGGCACGTCCGGTGTCCGGCCGTCCCGCGTCCGGCCGTCCCGCGTCCGCCCGGCCGCTGCCCGGCCGTCCCTGTCCGCCGCCGTCCGGCCGCCCGTCGCCGCCGGACCCGTCCTCACGCGGTGTCGCAGTCACGCGCGCCTCCCGTCATGGGCTGCCGCCCGCGCCGACGCGGGCCATGATGTCGCAGAGCGCGCGGTCGTCGAAGATCCGCGCCGTCGGGACGCGCACGTTGGTGCGGCGCTTCCCGGTGACCGGGTGTCCCGCGAGGTTGACCCAGTAGCAGCAGTGCCGCAGCTCCAGGCGGTCGGGCCGGGCCAGCAGCCAGTCGTCGACGGCGCTGGGCAGCAGCATCACCACCAGGATGCGGTGGACCGCCACCCGGGACCGGGCGAGGGTGCGCAGGTGGTCGTTGTCGAGGGTGAAGCTGAAGAACGGGCCGGGCGGGCAGGCGGCCGTCTGCTGCGTCGCCTTGAGCTGGATCTTGACGGTGACCTCGTCGTCGACCGCGTGGAGCGGCGAGCCGTGGCTGACGTGCCAGTCGATGCCGTTGTCGGGGAACGGCTGGGAGAGCGAGCAGCCCGCGGCTGCGGCGACGGCGTGCAGGTACGCCACCTGCAGCGTCTCCATGCAGGCGGTGGTCGCCAGGTCCCCTCGCAGCGGTGCGGCCCACACCGTGGGCGGGCCGCCCGGCTCGGGCTGTGTCAGCGCCATGGCCGTGCCGTCCCCGTGTCCCCGTGGCGGCCCCGGCGTCCTGGGGAGCGGACAGGCCGTCACCCGGGGTGATCCCCCGCCGCGGGGAGGGCGAAACGCGCAGGTCGGGACGGGTTGCCCGGCGGCGGAGCGGGTATCACACCGCCAGGAGGACGTGCTGCAAGAGGAAGTGAGGTCCCGTCATGGCGCACTGGTACGAGGGGCCCCT
The DNA here is from genome assembly GCF_042895785.1 of Streptomyces sp. NPDC001380. Classification (NCBI taxonomy): domain Bacteria; kingdom Bacillati; phylum Actinomycetota; class Actinomycetes; order Kitasatosporales; family Streptomycetaceae; genus Streptomyces; species Streptomyces sp. NPDC001380. The sequence continues at coordinate 482,194 of NZ_JBIAWP010000001.1, forward strand.
CGCCGCCTTCGACACCGAGACCACCGGCGTGGACGTCGAGACCGACCGCATCGTCTCCGCGGCGCTCGTCCTGCAGACCGGCCCGGCGGAGCCCGCCCGGACCCTCCACTGGCTCGCCGACCCCGGCGTCCCCATCCCCGAGGCCGCCCGGGCGGTGCACGGGATCAGCGACGCCGAGGTGCGCGCGCACGGCAGGCCGCCGCACGCGGTCGTGGACGAGGTGGCCCGGGCGCTGGCCGACCTGGCCGGCGCCGGGGTGCCGCTGGTGGTGATGAACGCGCCGTACGACCTGACCCTGCTCGACCGGGAGCTGGAACGGCACCGGGGGCGGTCGCTCGCCGACCACCTGGGGGACGGCGCGCCGCTGCTCGTCCTGGACCCGCGGGTGCTCGACAAGCACGTGGACCGCTACCGCAAGGGCCGGCGGACGCTGACCGACCTGTGCGTCCACTACGGGGTGGTCCTCGGGGCGGCGCACGACGCGGCGGCGGACGCTCTCGCGTCGCTGCAGGTCGTGCGGGAGATCGGCCGCCGCCACCCGGGGACGCTCGGCTCCCTCTCCCCCGGCGAGCTGCACCCGCGGCAGGCCGTGTGGCACGCGGCGCAGGCCAGGGGGCTGCAGGCGTGGTTCGAGCGGTCGGGGACGCCGGAGCGGGTGGACACCGCCTGGCCGCTGCGGCCCCGGCGGTGCGGGTGCGGGCGGCGGTTGCAGCCGGGGCGCGTGCACAGCTGCGAGGCGGCGGCCTGAGGGTCCCGGGCCGGCCCGGGAGGCGCACCCGCGCCACCGGCCCGGACCCGCGGAACCCGGCGCACGCACGGCGAAGGCCCCGACCGGATGATCCGGTCGGGGCCTTCTTCCCGGTGGGCGATACTGGGATCGAACCAGTGACCCCTTCGGTGTGAACGAAGTGCTCTCCCGCTGAGCTAATCGCCCGGGCACAGGAAGAACGTTACCACCCCCCCGGGGGCGCCCCGCAACGCGCTTCCCGGTGACCGGCCGTCAGGAGGCGGCGGGGGTGCCGGAGCCGACGCCGGACCACTCGGGGAAGCGCCCCGGAACCGGTCCCGCCCCGCGCGCGGAACCACCGGACGGAGCATTCCTGCGACAATGCGGAAACCCCGGCCGGAATTCCGGCCGGGGTCCATTCCCGGTGGGCGATACTGGGATCGAACCAGTGACCCCTTCGGTGTGAACGAAGTGCTCTCCCGCTGAGCTAATCGCCCGGGCGCAGGGAAAACATTACCGCATGTCGCAGGGTGGTCGTGACCGGCGCCCCCGGGTCACCACCGGGGGAGCGCCCACCCGTACCGGCTCACGTACAGGGCGGCGCCGGCGGCGAGCAGCACCAGGACGGCCGCGAGGATCAGCAGGTTCCGGCGGCGCACCCGCGGGTCGACGGCCTTCCTCGCGTACTCGGTGAGCTTGGCCTTCGCCCAGTGCAGCAGGCGCTGGGCCCAGGCGAACTCGGTGGCGAGGATCGCCAGGCCGCCGAAGATCACGGCCCAGCCGGGGCCGGGCAGGGGGAGCAGCAGCACGCCGCCGGCGATCACCGCGACGCCGACGACCAGGATCCCGATCCGCCAGGTGAGGTGCAGCGACCGGGAGCGGCGGATGAACGCGGGGGCCCTGGACCCGTACCGGGGGCGGGGCTGCTCCCCGTCCTGCCCCTCGTGGTCCCGTCCCTCGTGGTCCCGCCCCTCGTGGACGTGCCCCTCGCGGGCCTGCCCCTCGTGGACCCGTCCGCCGTGGTCGCGGCCCGCACCGGCCTCACGGCCGGGGACCCGGTCACGGCTGTCGTCGGGGCCCGGCTGCGGGTCGGTCCGGGACTCCGGTCCGGGAGGGGACTGCGACCGGGTGCCCCGGACCGCGCCGGTGCCCTCGTGGTCTCTCTGCGGCGCCATACTCGAAAACCTACCCGAGCGTTTCGCGGCACTGTGTGCCGACTCGCTCACCGGAACGGCCGCACCGGCGTTTCCGGGATGCGCCGGAAGGGGTACGAACCGCTCCCTAATCGGGACAGAGGGGTTTACACCGGTCGCCTGGGTGGGATGGTCCGTTCGCCGACGTGCGATTCCCCGAGCGCACACTGAGCGAAAGGCCCTGGCGCTTATGAACACCACGGTCAGCTGCGAGCTGCACCTGCGCCTCATCGTGTCGAGCGACTCCTCCCTGCCCGTCCCCGCGGGCCTGCGCTACGACACGGCCGACCCCTACGCCGTGCACGCCACCTTCCATACCGGTGCCGACGAGACCGTGGAGTGGGTGTTCGCCCGCGACCTCCTGGCAGAAGGGCTGCACCGGCCGACGGGTACCGGCGACGTCCGTGTCTGGCCCTCCCGGAGCCACGGCCAGGGCGTCGTCTGCATCGCCCTGAGCTCCCCGGAGGGCGAGGCCCTCCTGGAGGCCCCCGCACGGGCGCTCGAGTCCTTCCTCAAGCGCACCGACGCCGCCGTGCCGCCCGGCACCGAGCACCGCCACTTCGACCTGGACCGGGAGCTGTCCCACATCCTGGCGGAGAGCTGACCGCCGGACCGGGGTCCATCGCAGTCCGGCGCCGCGGCGGCCGTCCTACTCGGGGGTACGGCCGCTCCGGCGCCTCGCAGAGCCGGGGCGGCCGGGCCCGGCGGACAACCGAAGACCGTCCGGCGGCAGGCCCGCCACCGTGTTCCCCGCACGGCGGCGGACCTGCCGCCCGGGCGCGTCGGGCCGCCCGCCGGCCGGCGCCGTACGGGTAGAGTCGCGGCCACGGACGGGGGGCGACCGCGCCCGCCGCAACCCCGGCCCGCACCGGGCCCGGACGCCGAGCGAGGAGTCTCGACGTGCTGATCACCCATGACACCGAGTGCGCCCTGGGCATGCTCGTGGAACTCCTCAACACGTCCCCCGAGGCGTGCGGGCGCGAGGACCTGCCCGACCTGGCGGCGCTGCGCGACTTCGTGGTGCGGCGGGAGATCAGCGACGTCGGCCCGCTGGGCCAGGCGGACCTGGAGGCGGTGCGCGCCCTGCGGGAACGCCTCCGGGCGGTGTTCGCGGCCTCCTCGACCCGCGAGGCCTCCGACCTCGTGAACCGGCTGGTGGCCCAGGCCGGCACCACGCCCCGGCTGACCGACCACGACGGCCACGACTGGCACATGCACTACTTCGCCCCGGGCGCCGCCCTGGCCGACCACCTCGGCGCCGAGGGGGGCATGGCGCTGGCGTTCATCCTGGTCGCCGGGGAGCGCGAGCGGCTGCGCCGCTGCGAGGCGCCGGACTGCGCCCGGGTCTTCGTCGACCTCTCCCGCAACCGCTCCCGGCGCTACTGCGACAGCCGCACCTGCGGCAACCGGCTGCACGTCGCGGCGTACCGGGCCCGCCAGCGCTCCGCCGCCGAGACGCCGGACGCCCTGGCCGCGCCCGCCCGCTGACCTGCGGGCCCCCGCGCGCGGCGCCGGGACACCGGCAGGGCCCCCGTCCGCGCCGGGACCCCGGCGGGGCGGACCCGTCCGGCCGCCCGTACGGTCGCCCGCCCGGTCCCGGGCGCCGCGGCGGTGCGGGCCGCCGCGTCCCGCGGGGGCGGGGACGGCGAACGGCGGACGGGGGGCTCAGATGCCGCGGCGGCGGAGGATCTCCTCGATCTCCGAGAAGTCCCCGAGGTCGTCCGTGCCGCCGGAGCCCGCAGGGCGGGCCCCCGGCGCCTTCCCCGCCTCCGCGGGCCGGGCGGGCTTCGCCGGCTGTCCGGGCCGTCCGGGCTTCGCCGGACCGCCGCCGAGGGCCGGGGCCGGCGGGGACGGCGGGGCCGCGGCACGCGGTGCCGCGGCGGGCACGGCGGACTCGGCGGCCGGTCCGCGGGCCGCGCGCCGGCGGGACACCGCGCGGGCGGCGGCGAGGAGCAGCAGCGACAGCGCGATCATGCCCAGGCCGGTCCAGACGCGCGGGCCGAGCACCAGGGCGGCCGCCCAGTCCCCGAGTGCCCGGCCGACGCGCCGGGCGACGGGCACCAGGCCGGAGAGGTACAGGCCGGCCGGCAGCAGGGCCACCGCGAGCCAGCGGACGGCGGCGGTGAACCGCCGCCGCACGGCGCACAGCAGCGCCACCGCCAGCCCGGCGGCGGAGAGGGCGTAGCAGAGCACCTCGGTCGTCACGTCCTCATCGTGCCCGCCCCGCGCCACGGCAACCACGGCCCGGGGATCCCGTACCCGGGGTCCCGGACCTGTGACGCGGAGCCTGTGACGCGGGACCCGCGAGCGGGACCTGTGCCACCGGACCCGTGCCGCCGGACGGGCGCACGGGGGCGCGGGCGCCCGGGGCGCGGCCCGCCTGCGGGCGGCGGCCCTCCCCGCCGGTGGGAGACTGGTTCCCATGACCGACGGAACCCTCCCCCGCCTCGAGTTCTGGTGCGAGCTGCAGTGCCCGGACTGCCGCACCGCCCTGGACGACGTCCGCGCCCTGCGGGCCGCCTACGGCGACGCGCTCACCGTGGAGCTGCGCCACTTCCCGCTGGAGAAGCACAAGCACGCGTTCGCCGCCGCCCAGGCGGCCGAGGAGGCGTTCGCCCAGGGGCGCGGGTGGTCCTTCGTGGAGGCCGTGCTGGCCCGGGTGGAGGAGCTCGACCGGCGCGGCGAGGAGCTGCTGCTCGACGTCGCCCGGGAGCTGGGCCTGGACGCCGAGGAGATGGACACCGCCCTCGTCGACGGCCGCCACATCCTGACCGTCGACGCGGACCACGCGGAGGGCAGGGCGATCGGCGTGACCGGCACCCCGACCTACGTGCTCGCGGGCGAGCGGATGGACGGCGGGAAGAGCCAGGAGGGGCTGCGCGAGCGGATCGCCGCCGTCCTGGACCGGCACCGCGCGGGCTGAGCCGCCGCACCCCCCCGCGCCGCGGGCCCCGGGGCACCCCGCCCCGGGGCCCGCGGCGTCAGGCCAGCGGCTTGCCGAGGGTGCGGCGGGTGGTCCGGTAGCCGAGGGAGGTGTACAGGCCGAGGGCGGCCGCGTTCCCCGCGAAGACGTTGAGCTCCAGGTCGTGGACGCCCGCCTCCGCGCAGCAGCGCTCGGCGAGCAGCATGAGGGCGCGCCCGTACCCGCGGCCGCGGGCGTGTGCGGCGACCTCGACGTCCAGGACCCAGGCGGGCCCGCCCGGATGGCCCGGCAGGCCGCCCAGCCGGAGCCAGAGGCCGCCGAGCGGTCCGGCGCCGGGCGGCGCGTCCTCCGGCACCAGGTGGCGCAGGACCGTGCCCGGGGTGTCCGGCCCGTCCGGCAGCAGCGCCCGGCAGTCCGCGGCGGCCTTGTGGCGGGCCTGCGCCTCGCTGAGGCCGGAGCCGGCCAGCGACGCGGTGTAGCCCTCCTGCTGGGCGGCCAGCCACGCCGGGAAGGCGTCCGCGGCGACGGGCCGCGCGGTGAGTCCCTCCGGCATCGGCGGGGGCGGCCCGGCGAGGTGCTTGGCCATGGTGCGGGAGCGCTCGCGGTAGCCCAGGGCCTCCGCCAGGCGCAGGGCGCCCCCGCACTCCTCGGGGACGGCCACGTCGACGCGGGTGCAGCCCCAGCCGCGCAGCACCTCCTCGGCGGCCAGTGCGGCGACCGTGCCGCGCCCCCGCCGGCGGCCCTCGGTGACCTCCAGGCCGGCGATCTCCCCGAGGGGCCCGCCCGGTCCGGCGTGGGCTGCGGCGCGCAGGGAGCCGACCGGCCTGCCGTTGACGCACACGGCGTAGCGGCGGGTGCGGCCGCCGCCGGGCAGGGGCTCCTCGGGGCCGTCGGGGCGCAGCGTCGTCGTCATGGGGTGGGTCCTCCCGCCTCTCCGGATCGGCCGCCGTCGCCGCCGTGCCCGCAGGTGGTGCGGGTGGGCGGCGGACGCGGCCGAGGCTACCGCCGGGCGGGCGGCGCGGGTACCGGTTCCGGGTGCCGGTGCCCGGTACCGGTCACGGGCCCGTCCCGGGACCCGTCACGGGTCGACGTCGTCCGCGCTGCGCTCGGCGAAGACGGCCATGGCCTTGGCGGCGACCGGGCCGGGGGCGCCCGGCAGGTCGCGCCCGTCGACGCGGTGCACGGCCTGGACGTCCCGGAGGGTCGAGGTCAGGAGGACCTCGTCGGCCTCCTGCAGCACCGACAGCGGCAGGTCGGCCTCCTCCGCGCCGAGCCACTCGGCGACCAGGGCGCGGGTGACGCCCGCCAGGCAGCCGGAGGTGAGCGGCGGCGTGAGCAGGCGGCCCCCGACGACCACGAAGACGTTGGAGCCGGTGCCCTCGCAGAGCATGCCGGCGGTGTTCGCGAACAGGGCCTCGGAGGCGCCGCGCCGGTGGGCGTGGGCGAGGGCGACGACGTTCTCCGCGTACGAGGTGGTCTTCAGGCCGGCGACGGCGCTGTGCTCGTTGCGGGTCCACTCCACCGTGACCGCGGCGGTGGTGTCGGGGCGGGGCGAGGCGGGGCCGAGGGCGACGACCAGGGTGGGGGGCGCGTCGCCGCGGTCGGAGCCGAGCGGGGAGAGGCCGCCGGTGTAGGTGATCCGCAGACGGCCCAGCGGCATCGGCTGCGCCCGGAGCACCTCGTCGCAGGCGCGGCGGACCAGGTCCTGGTCGGGCTCGGGCAGGCCGAGTCCGGCGGCGGAGCGGGCGAGCCGGTCCAGGTGGCGGGTGACGGCGAAGGCGCGCCCGTCGACGGCCTTGAGGGTCTCGAAGACGCCGTCGCCCACGGTGAGGCCGTGGTCCAGTACGGAGACGGCGGCCTCCGCGGGGTCCGCCAGGGAACCGTTGACCCAGATCATCGGCATGCACTCCTTCTCGGTGGGGCGGGCTTCTCGGTGGGGCGCGGCTTCTGTGCGGGGCCCGGTCGGGCGCGGTCGGGCGCGGTGGGGCCGGTGCCCGGGCACGGTGGGGCAGGTGCCCGGGCGCGGGGTCACGCCGGCTGCTCCGGCTCCGACGCTACAGCCAGCAGCCGGGCGGCCTTGAGCTCGGTCTCGTCCCACTCGCGGTCGGGGTCGGAGCCCCAGGTGATGCCCGCGCCGGTGCCGAAGCGGACGACGGGGGCGGCCGGGTCGGCGCGGTCGAGCCAGAAGGTGCGGATGCCGACGGCGAGCTCCGCCTCGCCGCGGTCGGCGTCGACCCAGCCGACGGCGCCGCAGTACGGGCCGCGGGGGGCGGTCTCCAGGGCCTCGATGATCCGCAGCGCGCTGGACTTGGGCGCGCCGGTGACGGAGCCGGGCGGGAAGGTCGCGGCCAGCAGGTCGGACCAGCCGGCCCCCGGGCGCAGGATGCCCTGCACGGTGGAGACGAGGTGGACGAGGCCGGGGTGCTTCTCCACCGCGCACAGGTCGGGGACGGTCACGCTGCCGGTGGCGCAGACGCGTCCGATGTCGTTGCGGACCAGGTCGACGATCATCACGTTCTCGGCGTGGTCCTTCTCCAGCAGGTCCGCCTCGGTGCGGCCGGTCCCCTTGATCGGGCCGGAGAGCACGGTGGCGCCGGTGCGGCGCAGGTACAGCTCGGGCGAGGCGGTGGCGACCTCGACGCCGCGGGCCGGGAGCCGGACCGTGCCCGCGTAGGGGGCGGGGTTGCCGCGGGCGAGGAGGCCGGTGAGGGCGTCGACGTCGGTCCGGGCGGGGTCGGGCAGCGGGGCGGAGAGGACCCGGCAGAGGTTGGCCTGGTACACCTCACCGGCCGCGATGTGCTCGCGGATGCGGCGGACGCCCGCGGTGTAGGCGGCGCGGTCGAGGGAGCTGCGCCAGGCGGTGCGGGCCGGGCCGCGCCAGCCGGCGGTCGGCGGCGGGGCGGGGGCGGGGCGCACCTCGTCGAAGCGGGCGCAGGTGGTGCGGCCCTCGAAGTCCGCCACGACGGCCCAGAAGCCGGCCGAGTCCAGGGCCGCCGGGTCGTGCGTCACGTCGCGCAGGCCGGTGGCGACCCGGTCGCCGAAGCGCGCCAGGGGCGGCAGGCCGGGGGCGGCGGGGCGGCGGGAGGTGGTGCCGGACACGGTGGGTGCTCCTGCTGGGGACGGGGCTGGACGCGGCGGGACGGGACTGCGGGACGGGGCCCGAAGCGGTGGCGGGACGGGACTGCGGGTGCCGGCGACGGGTCGCGCGGCGCGGCCCGGGACGCGCCGGGCGGGGCGCGCCGGAACGGGCCGGGTCTGCGGAAGTGTAGGTCGCGGCGGGGACCGGGAGCCGTTGCGGGCGGGGCTGCTGTGGCTCCTGCGGCGGCTGTGACGCATGGGTACCGCCGCGGCAGGGCGCCACGCTGCGGATACGGAATTTGAGCTGGCGAAGGAATCCGCTAAAGTTCATGACGTCGCCGGGGAGCGGAGCCGCAGGAAGCGGGGAAGCCCACCGGAGATCATGCGGACGTGGCTCAGTTGGTAGAGCATCACCTTGCCAAGGTGAGGGTCGCGAGTTCGAATCTCGTCGTCCGCTCGGAGAAGGACCTCCGGGTCCTTCGCTCGGTGGAGTGGCCGAGAGGCGAGGCAACGGCCTGCAAAGCCGTCTACACGGGTTCAAATCCCGTCTCCACCTCCATGGGGCACCCGGTTCTCCGGGGACCTCAAGGGCGATTAGCTCAGCGGGAGAGCACTACCTTGACACGGTAGGGGTCACTGGTTCGATCCCAGTATCGCCCACCGGACCTCCGGGTCCGACGGTCGCGCCCCGGCGCGCACCACCCCGACGACCGGCACGCCGGCCGCCAGGACGATTAGCTCAGCGGGAGAGCACTACCTTGACACGGTAGGGGTCACTGGTTCAATCCCAGTATCGTCCACTCTGCACCAACCGTACGGCCGCTCCGGCGGGCGTCACGGGCGATTAGCTCAGCGGGAGAGCACTACCTTGACACGGTAGGGGTCACTGGTTCGATCCCAGTATCGCCCACCCACGGCAGATTTCGAGGCCGCCGTCCCACGGGACGGCGGCCTTCGTCGTGTCCGGACGTTCCCGGCGCTCCCCGGCGCTCCGGGCCCCGCGGTCCGGCGGCGGCCGGCCGGTGCCGCCGGGCGGGAGGCCCGGCGGCAGCCGGGCGGCAACCGGGTGGCGGACCGTCAGGGACGGCGCGTCACGACGAGAAGAGCATGTGGGCGAAGCCCTTGTGCCCGTGGTGGCCGTACCCGTGGCCGCCGTGGTGCCCGCCGTGGTGCGGGGCTCCCCAGGCGGGGGCGGCGTGGCCGTAGCCGGCCGGCGGGGCGGGCGGCATCGGCGCGGCCGGGGGCGGCGGCGCCTGCTGGGACCAGCGGGCCTCCATCGCGGTCAGCGACTCCAGCTCCCCGTAGTCGAGGAACACGCCCCGGCAGTTGTCGCACTGCTCGATGTGCACCCCGTGGCGGTCGTAGGTGCGCATGGTGCCACGGCACTTGGGACACTGGTACATCTCGCTCATCCCCTCATCTCCGGGGCCCGCGTCCGGCGGGCCCCCGTCTCGCGGGCGGCCGCCGGCGCACGCGGCGCACGGCGGCGGAAGCCACCCTACTGACCGGGCGCCGGGGCGGTCCCGGCGATCCGGGCGCAGGCGTCGAGCACGAGCCGCTCGACCTCGTCGGGCTCCCGGCCCTCGCGGGCCGCGCGGACCAGTGCGAGCGCGGCGAGCTGCACGACCAGCGCCCTCGCCGGGACCTCCAGCACCGTCCAGGGGTCGGCGGGGCCGTCCGGCAGCGCGGGACCGCCGGCCCCGCGGTAGGCGGCGAGGAAGCGCTGCCAGGGGCCGGGCGGCAGCAGGCCGGCGGCGTACCAGGCCGCGGGGCGGGCGAGGTCCCAGGCGGGGTCGCCCCGGCCCAGGTCGTCGACGTCGATGAGCCGCCAGCCCCGGTGCGGGTCGCCGGGCGGCGCGCCCGGCAGGCGGACCAGCTGGCCCAGGTGCAGGTCGCCGTGGACCAGCCGGGGCGCGGGGTGCGCCGGGGGCTCGGCGGCCCCCCGGGCCCAGGCGGGCAGCGTGGCGCAGGCCGCGCGGACGGCGGCGGCGCCGGCCGGGTGGGCCCCGGCGGCGGCGTCCAGCCGGCGCAGGGCGGCGGCCACCTTCGCGGGGCCGCCCATGGGCGGCAGGCCGGGCGGGGGCGGGACCGCGTGGAGGCGGGCGGCCAGGGCCCCGGCCTGCTCCCAGGGGGCCAGCTCCGGGGCGTCCGGTGCCACCGGCCGGCCCGCGGGCCAGGCGGTGACCAGGAGGCCGCCGGCCTCCGCCAGGAGCCGGCCGGAGCCCGGTACGGGGAGCGGGGGGAGCAGCACGGTGCGCAGGGCGGGCCCGGCTGCGGCGTCCAGCCGGGCCTCCAGGGCCGCGCGGCCGGTGCCGGGGGCGTGGGCCTTGAGGACGGTCGCGCCGAAGCGCAGCACGGTGCCGTCGGGGCGGTCCGCGAGCACCTGCGGGACGGCGTCCCGGTCGGCGGGCGGCAGCAGGGCGCGGCCGGCCGACCGCAGGAGGGCGTCGGCCCGCGAGGGGTGCGGGGCGTCCGCACGGGGGCGGGCGCCGGGAGGGGGGTCCGCGGCGGGCGGGTCCGGGGCGGGCAGGTCCATGGCGGACGAGTCAAGCACGTCCGCGGCGGAGGGTGGCCGCCGCGTCCGGACGCCCTCACCGGCGTCCGGACGCGGGGCCACCGTACGGCCGGTGCGGTGCGCGTCGCCCGCCCGTCCGCGTGTCCCACGCGAACGCGCACCGCGCTCCGGCCGGCGCCGCTCCCCTGCCCCGGGGATCAGCGCCCGATCATGGCGGCGACGGACTGGGCCTGGACCACCAGCTGGTGCCAGCCGCCGAAGGCCACGGCCAGCAGGGCGGCGACGGGCGCCGCGATCGCGACCGCCACCAGCGGGTGGCGGGTCTCGCCCGCGGGACGGCCGTGGACCGGCGTCCAGCGGCGCCGCGCCGGCCCTCCGAACTGCACGGCCATGGCCCTGGCTCCTCGTCTGCCCTGTCGTCTTTCCTGCGGGTGGTGATGGTGCTGCGGGGAGTGCTCCCGCGGGCAGCGGCACGGGTCGGCGTGCCGCTGCCCGGGGCACCCGGTCCGGCGCGGTGGACGGTGTACCTCGGGGGACGAGCGTCCCGTCCACCGCTGGTCACCACCGTAGGCGCGGCGGGGGCGCCCGGTCCTCATGCCCGCGTACCGTCCTTGCGGCATCCCGGAGGATGACGCCGGGGCTGCAGGCGTACTACCAGAGGCGGAGGCCGCGCCTCCGCCACCCCGGGACAACCCCGAGAACGACCCCGAGACGGCTGCACGCCGCCCCTCCGTCACGGCTCCCACCTGAGAACTCCCCACCCGTGAGCACGACTGACGCCCCGTCGGGCAGTCCCTGCCCCCGACGGCCGCGGCGACACCATGGTGGAGGGCCGCACGCCCGTTGTCTCCCGGTTTTCCGCGGCGCGCCTCAAAGCCCGGCAGCGGCCGGCGTCCGGTCCCGGGAGCGGCCGCCCGGCGGGGCCCCCGGCGCGGGCCCCCGGCGCGGGATCCCGGCGCCCGTACGTGCGTTGCGTGTCGGCACACCGCTGCGGGCAGTCCGTAAGCTGTCCCGGGAGAGGTCAGGCGAGGCCCCGGTGCGGGGGATTGAGGCGGCGGGAAGCGAATGGCGTTGATGCGGCTCCGGCGAGAGGATCCGCGCGTCGTCGGCTCCTACCGGCTGCACCGGAGGCTGGGCACCGGCGGCATGGGGGTCGTGTACCTCGGCTCCGACCGGCGCGGGCAGCGCGTCGCCCTCAAGCTGATCCGCGCCGAGCTGGCCGGCGACCCGGAGTTCCGCACCCGCTTCGCACGCGAGGTCGCCGCCGCCTCCCGGATCCGGGGGGGCTGCACCGTCCGGCTCGTCGCCGCCGACATCGACGCGGAGCGGCCGTGGCTGGCGACCGCGTACGTGCCCGGCCCGTCGCTGTACAAGCGGGTCGGCGACGAGGGGCCGCTGCCGTGGCACGAGGTGGCGTCCGTGGGCTCGGCGCTCGCCGAGGGCCTGGTCCACGTGCACGAGGCCGGGGTGGTCCACCGCGACCTGAAGCCCTCCAACATCCTGCTCTCGCCGAAGGGCCCGCGGATCATCGACTTCGGCATCGCGTGGTCGCTGGGCGCCAGCACGCTCACGCACGTGGGCACCGCCGTCGGCTCACCCGGCTTCCTCGCCCCCGAGCAGGTGCGCGGCGCGCCGGTGACACCGGCGACCGACGTCTTCGCCCTCGGCGCGACGCTGGCGTACGCGGCCTGCGGCGACTCGCCCTTCGGTGCCGGCACCTCCGAGGTGATGCTCTACCGGGTGGTGCACGAGGAGCCGGACCTGTCGGGGGTGCCCGGACCGCTGGCGCCGCTGATCCGGGCCTGCCTGGCCAAGGAGCCGGCCGACCGCCCGGGGACGGTCCAGCTGTACGAGCGGCTGCGGGAGCTGGCGGCCCGCGGCGCCGCGGGCCGCGCCGCGGCCGGGGACGGCGCGGCCGCGGCCGACGGGCGGGCCCCCGCCGGGGAGCGGCGGCCGCCGCGGCGGCCGTCCGGGGAGGGGCGCCCCGCCCCGCAGCGGCGGCCCGCCGGCCAGCCGCCGACCGCCCCGATGCCGCACGGCGCGGGCCAGCACGGCCCAGCCCAGCACGGCCCAGCCCAGCACGGCGCGGGCCAGCACGGCTCCGGGGCCGGAGGGCACCACCCCGCCCCGCCCGGCGGCGCCCGCACCGGCGGGCGGCCCCGGCCGTCCGCCGACCGCCAGCGCACCCCGGCGCCGGGACGGACCGCACCGGGCCGGAACGGGCCGGGCCGGACCGCGCCCGAGCGGCGCCGGCTGCTGCGCCAGCGGCTGGTCGTCTTCGTCACGGTGACGGCGGGGGTGGCCCTCGCCATCGCGGCGGCCCAGGGCTGCCGCGACCGCAACGGCCAGGGCATGCCCAGGCCGCAGGACGTCCGCACGGGCTTCCACCAGTCGGTCGACCGGGCGGGCGGCGCGGCGGGCGGCGCGGCGGCCGTGGCACCGGCCCCCGCCGCCTCCCGGCCGGCGGGCGGCGCGACCGCCGACGGCGCGCTGGCGGCGTCCGCGGACGCCCCGCCCGGGGTGGACTGGGCCAACCGCAGCTACCCGGACCCGGGCGAGGGCCCGGCCATCCGGCTGCGCGACGGGCGGGCCGCGCCCGGCGGCGCCCGGGTCACGCTGACCACCGTGCTCTCCGCCCGCTACCGGGGCGCCCCGGCCGCGGTGGTCGTGCTCAACCGCACCGAGGGGTCCGTGCCGGTGGACCTGGTCGAGCTCTTCGGCTTCTCCGGCGGCTCCCCGGTGCTGCTGGCCGCCCGGTCCTCCGCGGCGGACCCGCGGGCGGCCGCCGTCTGGCGGATCACGGGCGGGGCGCTGATCCGCGAGGAGCGGGTGCCGGGCGCGCAGGGCAGTACGGCCACCCGCTACACCGTGCGGGGCGACGGCACCCTGGAGGAGTCCTGGCCCGGCGCAGGGGGCGTGGGCACGGGCGGCGGGGACTGAACCCCGGCGGACGGGTGCGCGGCGGACGGGTGCGCGGGCGGCTCCTCCGGCGGACCTGAGGGCGGGTGCGCGGGCGGCGGCCGGGCCTGCGGGCGCAGGCGGAGCGGCCTCCGCACCGGGCGCCGTGCCCCGGGGGGCGGTGGGAGGCCTCGTCACCGCCCGCCGCGTCACCCGCCCTCCGCGTCACCCGCCCGCCGCGGTCTCCGCACCGTCCGCGGGCTCCGCGGCGTCCGTCGACTCCGCCAGGGCGCGCACCACGTCGCGGAGGTCGCCGCGGCGGTCGAAGGCGGCGCGCTGCCGGACGGCCCCGCCGCCGCGCCGGAGGACGCCCGCCAGCAGGGCGGCGACGGCACGGTGGTCCCCCGCCGCCTCCAGGCCGGGGCGGGCGCGGCGGACCAGGTCCTCCAGCAGGTCCCCGGCCGGGCGCAGGCGGCACGCCAACGGGTCCAGGCCGAGGCCCGCCAGCCCGTCGCGGGCGGCGCGCCAGTGCGCGGCGCGGAGCAGTTCGCCGGGGACGGCGGGGGCGGTCCGCCCGGCGCGGACCTCGGCCAGCAGCGTCGCGCACAGGCCCCGGACGAGGGCTGCGACGAGGACCACCGTGTCCAGGTCGTCGTTGGAGTCCGCGACGCGGACCTCGACCGTCGGGTACCGCTCGGAGAGGCGGGCGTGCCAGTAGACCATCCTGCGGTCGAGCAGCATCCCCGAGTCCACGAGGGCGTCGACCAGGTCGTCGTAGGCCTTCGCGGAGGCGAACAGGGGCGCCGGGCCCGTGCCGGGCCAGCGGCCCCAGACCAGGGCCCGGGTGCTGGCGTAGCCCGCGTCCAGGCCGTGGCGGAACGGGGAGTTGGCGGCCAGCGCCTCCAGGACCGGCAGCCAGGGCCGCAGCCCGTTGCCGACCTGCACGGCCTCGTCGCGGTCCTCGATGCCGACGTGCACGTGGAGCCCGCAGACCCCCTCGGCCTGGCCCCGGGCGATCGGCCCGAACCGGTGCACCATGCGGCGGTAGCGGGGGTCGTCGGTGACGTCCACCTCCGCCGCGGCGGCCAGGACGGCGGTGCCGCAGGCCACCGGCAGGCAGCCCTCCTCCCGGGCGGCGGCCGCGATGCCGCGGCGCAGGCGCGCGAGGTCGGCGCGGAGGTCGGGCAGGGCGGTGCACGGCACGCTCGCGGTCTCCACCTGGGTGGGGAACAGCTCCGCCTGGATCCGGCCCGGCGCGAACCGGCCGGCCGCCCGGCCGATGACCTCGGGGCCGTAGGGGACCGCGCGCCCGGCGCCGGGGACGACCAGCAGGAACTCCTCCTCGACCCCGACGGTGGGGACGGGGGCGCCGCGGCCCGGTGACGGCCGGGACGCCCGGCCCGGGGCGGGGCGGCGGGGGGCGGGGCGGGGTGCGGTGGTCAGGGCGGCTCCGTCCGCGCGGTCGGCGGGGTCCGCTCCCCGCTCCGGGAAGGGGAGCGTCCCCGTACCGCCGCCGCGCCACGCGGGGGGCGCCGCACCGCCGCCCCGTCGGCCCACGCGGGCGGGGGCCGTCCGTGGGAGCCGGGGCGCACGGCGGGTCGGGGCCGGGGCAGGCGTCGCCCCGCCCGGCCGGTGCGGGCAGGTGCGCGCCGGTGCAGGCCGGTGCGGGCAGGTGCGCGCAGGTGCGGGCAGGTACGGACAGGTGCGGGCAGGTACGGGCCGGTGCGGGCGGACCGTCCGCTACCGGGCCCGGCGCTCCGGGGCCAGGGCGTAGAAGGCCACGGCCGAGGCCGCCGCGACGTTGAGGGAGTCCACTCCCCCGCCCATCGGGATGGTCACGGAGAGGTCGGCGGCCGCGACCGTCGCCCGCCGCAGGCCGTCGCCCTCGGTCCCGAAGACCAGGGCGAGCCGGGGGCAGCGGCGGGCGGCGAGCTCGTCGAGGCCGACCGCGTCCTCGTCGAGGGTGAGCGCGGCCGTGGTGTAGCCCGCGTCGCGCAGGGTCCGCATGCCCTCGGGCCAGGGGTCGATACGGGTCCACGGCACCTGGAAGACGGTCCCCATGGAGACCTTGACCGCCCGGCGGTAGAGCGGGTCGGCGCAGCGGGGGGTGAGGAGGACCGCGTCGACGCCGAGGGCGGCGGCGTTGCGGAAGGCGGCGCCGATGTTGGCGTGGTCGACGATGTCCTCGAAGACGGCGACGCGGCGCGGGGCCGCGGCCGGCTGCCCGTCCGGGACGGGTGCGGCGGCGCCGGCGGTGCCCGCGAGCAGGGCGGCCGCGTCGGGCAGGGCGCGGCGCTGCATGGAGGCGAGGGCGCCGCGGTGCACGTGGTACCCGGTGACGGCCTCGGCGACGGCGGGGGCGACCTCGTACACGGGGGCGTCGGCGGCGTCGATGACGTCGCGCATCACCGCGGTCCACTTGGGGGTGAGCATCATGGACCGCATGCGGTAGCCGGCGGCCAGCGCCCGGCGGACGACCTTCTCCCCCTCGGCGATGAAGAGGCCCTCGGCGGGCTCGCGGCGGCGCCGCAGCTCGACGTCGGTGAGGGAGGTGTAGTCGCCCAGGCGCGGGTCCGCCGGGTCCTCGACGGTGATGATCTCAGCCACGGGAACGATCCTGCCTGCTGCGGCGCCGCGGGCCCAAACCGGCCCGGGGAGGGGACCCGCGGACGGCTCCCCCGCGTGCCCGGTCCCCGTGGGCGCCGGGGCGGGCGACGACGGTCGGGGCGGGCGTCCGGGCACGGGCAGCGTGCGCGTCCGGCAGGGCGCCCCTGCCGCCTGCGGCGGACGCGGGCAGGGCCGGTCCGCAGTCCGGCGTGCCGGCAGCCCCGGGGCCGCCCTCCGCCACCGGGACGTCAGTCCAGCGTCTGCACCAGTTCACGGCGGGTCGCCGTGTGGACGAGACGGCCCCGGGCCCCGTTGACGAGGGGGAGGTGCGGCGGGACGTGGCCGCACTCGACGTCGGCGACGATCGGCACCCCCAGCGGGCCGAGCGCGTCCAGCACGGCTTCGTGCTGGGTGAGCGAGTCCTGGTCGGGCGCCCGGGTGCGACCGACGAGGACGGCGTTGGCGGCGTCGAAGAACCCGGCGAGGCGCATCCCGTGGAGATTGCGGCAGATCGTGAAGGCGTCGTCGCCGAACGCCTCCACGTAGACGAGCAGCCCCTCGGGCGCGTGGGCGCGGGCGAACGCGGTGACGTCCCCGTAGGGCGTGCCCGCCACGTTGCACAGCGTCTCGATGCAGCCGCCGATGAGGCGCCCCCGGACCTCCACGTCGCCGTCGCCGTCCAGCCTGGTCCACGTGCCGGGGGTGTCCAGCGTGTACTCGTCCACCTGCGGGAAGAGCCGGTAGTCGGCCCAGCCCGAGGACCGGTGGCGGCCCGGCGGGGTCTGGGCGAACCGGCTTCCCGCCGGCAGGGCCGCGATGTCCAGCCACGACAGCAGCCCGTCGGGCACGCGGTAGGGGGTGTCCATGAGGTTGTTGCCGTGCAGGGTGGCGGCCCCGGTGAGGAGCGTCAGCGGGGTGAGCAGGGTCGACATGTCCGAGAACCCGACGAGCCAGGTGGGCTCGGCCGCACGCAGCCGGTCCCAGTCGAGCAGGGGCAGCAGGTCGATCGCGGTCTCCCCTCCCCACGGGGGGACCACCGCGGCGATCCCGGGGTCGGCCAGCATCTCCGTCAGCTCGGCCGCACGGTCCGCCGCGGGGGCGCTGACGTGTCCGGAGCCGTCCATGCAGCGGCCGACGACCACCTCGTAGCCGCGGGCCTCCACCGCGCGGACCGCCAGCCGCAGGCGCTCGTGGAGCTCGCCGCCGACCCCGCTCGACGGGGAGGTGACGGCGATGCGGTCGCCGGGACGCAGGGGGCGCGGGTATCGGATCGGCATGGCGGGAGTCTGGCACGAAGGCCCTCCCGGCCGCCTGCCCGGTTCCCGCGGGTCAGCCCGCGTGGACGGAGACGACGTCGCCGACGACGACCACCGCGGGCGGGCGGACGTCCTCGGCCGCGACGACGGCGGCGACGGTGGCGAGGGTGGCGTCGACGCGGCGCTGGGCCGCCGTGGTGCCCTCCTGGACGACGGCGACCGGGGTGTCGGCCGCCCGCCCGTGGGCCATCAGGGTGTCGGCGATCGCCCCGATCCGCTCCACGGCCATCAGCAGGACCAGGGTGCCGCGCATCCGGGCGGCGGCCTCCCAGTCCACGAGGGAGCGCGGGTCGTCCGGGGCGACGTGGCCGGAGACGACGGTGAACTCGTGGGTGATCCCGCGGTGGGTGACCGGGATGCCGGCGGCGGCGGGGACGCTGATGGAGCTGGAGATGCCGGGGACGACGGTGACCGGCACGCCCGCCTCGGCGCAGGCGATGACCTCCTCCATGCCGCGGCCGAAGACGTACGGGTCGCCGCCCTTGAGGCGGACGACGAACCGGCCGGCCTTCGCGTGCTCCAGCAGGGTGCGGTTGATGGCCTCCTGGGCCATCGCCCGACCGTAGGGGATCTTGGAGGCGTCGATCACCTCGACGTGCGGCGGCAGCTCGGCGATCAGCTCCCGGGGGGCGAGGCGGTCGGCGACGACCACGTCGGCGTCGGCCAGCAGGCGGCGGCCGCGGACGGTGATCAGGTCGGGGTCGCCGGGGCCGCCGCCGACCAGGGCGACGCCGACGGCGCGCTCGCGGTGGTGGCGGGCGCTCAGCGAGCCGTCGCGCAGGCCCTCGACGACGGCGTTGCGCAGGGCGGCGGAGCGGCGGGGGTCGCCGGAGAGCACGGCGACGGTGACCGAGCCGTCCCGGCCGGTGGCGGGGGTCCAGGCGGTGGCGGCGGACGCGTCGTCGGCGCGGGCGCAGAAGACGCGGCGCTCCTCGGCCTCGGCACTGACGGCGGCGTTGACGGCGGGGTCGTCGGTGGCGACCAGGGCGTACCAGGCGCCGTCGAGGTCGCCGGGGGCGTAGCCGCGGTCGTGCCAGACGACCTCCCCCGCGTCGGCCATGGCCTGCACGGCGGGCGTGGTCGCGGGCGATATGAGGTGCACGTCGGCGCCGGCCGCGATGAGGGCGGGCAGCCGCCGCTGGGCGACCTGGCCGCCGCCGACGACGACGGTGCGGCGGCCCTCCAGGCGAAGGCCGACCGGGTAGGGGGTCACGTCGGGGCGGGGTGCGGGCGCGGCCATGGCGTGCTCCTGTGCGGGGCTCGTACGGACGGGGTGGGATGCGGGGATGCGGAGGGGTGCGGCGATGCGGCTCCGCAGCCGGTGCGCCCTCGGACCGGCTGCGGAGCGGGTGGTGCGGTGGTGCGGCGACCGGGGCGGTGCCCCGGCCGGGTCCTCGGCCGGGGCCCGGCCGGTGTCCCGGTCAGGCCCCGGCCGGTGTCCCGGTCAGTGCTTCTCGGTGACCCCGGCGGAGTCGAACGTGGCTACATCGTGCATCGCCCGGGCCGCGGACTGCACCAGCGGCAGCGCGAGCAGTGCGCCGGTGCCCTCGCCGAGCCGCAGGTCGAGGTCGACCAGCGGGCGCAGGCCGAGCTTGGCGAGCGCCGCCTTGTGGCCGGGCTCGGCCGAGCGGTGGCCGGCGATGCAGGCCGCGAGGACCTCCGGGGCGATCGCCTTGGCCGCCAGGGCCGCGGCGCCCGCGTTGATCCCGTCCAGGATGACCGGGGTGCGCAGCGAGGCGGCGCCGAGGAGGAGGCCGGCGAGGGCGGCGTGCTCCAGGCCGCCGACGGCGGCGAGGACGCCCACCGGGTCGCCCGGGTCGGGCCGGTGCAGCTCCAGCGCGCGGCGGACGACGTCGACCTTGCGGGCGTGCGTCTCGTCGTCGATGCCGGTGCCGCGGCCGGTGACCTCGGCCGGGTCGGTGCCGGTGAAGACCGAGATCAGGGCGGCTGCGGCCGTGGTGTTGGCGATGCCCATGTCGCCGGTGACGATCGCCTTGTTGCCCGCCGCGACCAGGTCGCGGGCGGTCTCGATGCCGACCTCGACCGCCCGCAGGGCCTCCTCGCGGCTCATCGCGGGGCCGGTGGTCATGTCGGCGGTGCCGGGGCGGACCTTGCGCGGCAGCAGGCCGGTGGTGCGGCCCTCCTGGACCGGCGCGGGCAGCTCGGAGGCGACGCCGACGTCGACCACGCACACCTCGGCGCCGACCTGGGCGGCGAAGGCGTTGACCACCGCTCCCCCGGCGAGGAAGTTGCCCACCATCTGCGCGGTGACCTCCTGCGGCCAGGGGGTGACCCCCTGGGCGTGCACGCCGTGGTCGCCGGCGAAGACCGCCACGCAGGCGGGCTCCGGGATCGGCGGCGGGCACTTGCGGGAGAGGCCGCACAGCTGGGCGGAGATTATCTCCAGCATCCCGAGGGAGCCGGCGGGCTTGGTCATCCGCTTCTGGCGGTCCCACGCCTCGCCGAGCGCCTTGGCGTCGAGCGGGCGGATGCCGCGCAGGGTCTCGTCGAGCACGCTGTGCGGGTCCTCGCCGGGCAGGGCCCGGTTGCCGTACTGCTCCTCGTGGACGACCCAGGACAGCGGGCGCTTCCTGGCCCAGCCGGCCTGCTGGAGCTCCGGCTCGTCCGGGAAGGAGTCCACGTAGCCGACGCAGAGGTAGGCCACCACGTCGAGGTGGTCGGGCAGGCCGAGCTCGCGGACCATCTCGCGCTCGTCGAAGAAGGACACCCAGCCGACGCCCAGGCCCTCGGCGCGGGCGGCGAGCCACAGGTTCTCCACGGCGAGGGCGGCGGAGTACGGCGCCATCTGGGGCTGGGTGTGGCGGCCCAGGGTGTGGCGGCCGCCGCGGGTGCGGTCGGCGGTGACGACGATGTTGACCGGGGTCTCGAGGATCGCCTCGATCTTGATCGACTTGAACTGCTTGGCGCGGCCCTTGGGCAGCGAGGCGGCGTAGGCGTCGCGCTGGCGCTCGGCGAGCTCGTGCATCCGCCGGCGGGTCTTGGCCGAGCGGATCACGACGAAGTCCCACGGCTGCGAGTGGCCGACGCTGGGGGCGGTGTGGGCGGCCTCCAGGACCCGGATCAGCACCTCGTGCGGGATGGGGTCCGGGCGGAAGCCGTGGCGGACGTCGCGGCGCTCGCGCATCACGCGGTGCACGGCGTCGCGCATGGACTCCTCGTAGCCGGGCGCGGCCGGGCCCTGGGGCAGGTCGGGGCCGGACTGGATCTCGGACTGGATCTCGGGCTGGATCTCGGGCTGCACGTCGGGGTGGGCCTCGGTCTCGGCGGCGGCCTCGGGCCGGGGCTCGGGCACGGACTGCGGTTCGGGCTGGGGCTCGGGCTGGGGCTCGGGCGCGGGCTCGGGCGCGGGCTCGGGCCGGACCTCGGCAGCCGGAACGGCCCCGGGGCCGGCCTCGGCGCCGTGGGGTTCCGCCTGCTCGGACACGTCGACGGCCTGCTCGGCGGCGGCCGCCGGGAGCTCGGGCCGGGGCTCGGACTCGGACTCGGGCTCGGGAAGGGCCTGGGGGGCCTGTCCGGCGGCGGGCCCGGTTCCGGCGGCCTGGTCGGCGGCGGCCCCGGCGGGGGCCTCCTGGACGGCCTGCTGCACGGGGGCGGCACCCTCGGCGCGGGCGTCGACGGGGTCCGCGGCGGCGGTGCCGGGGACGGTGGCCTGCTCGACGGGCTCCGGGTGCCCGGCGACCGCCTCCTGCGGTGCCGCGGCGGCCTCCGCCGTGCCGGGACCTGCGAGCCCGACCGGCTCGGCGGACCCGACCGGCTCGGCGGCCACGGCGACGGGCGGCTCCTCCGCCGGGGCCCCGCCGGGCACGACGGGGGCGGCGGCCTGCTCGACGGCCTCGGGCCCGACGACGGCCTCGGGCTCGGGCTCGGGCTCGGCGACGGCCGCCTCGGGGGCGGCCTCCGGGAGAGCGGAACCGGAGGCCGCGCCCTCGACGGCGGCGCCCTCCTGCAGCACCGGGGCGTCGGCGGCGGGGGCACCGGACTCTGCGTCCGCGGCACCTCCGGCCGCGGACTCCGGTGCGGCCGCCGCAGGGGCGTCCGGCATCCCCGCCCCGGCGTCCGGGACGGCCGGGCCGGCGTCGGCGACCTCCTCGGGCAGGCCGGGCGCGGGCGGTACGGCGAGGAACGCCGCGATCCTGCTGGGGGGGCCGTCCGAGGACCGGGCGGGAGCCGGGATCAGGGTGGCCTCGGGGAGGCCGGAGGCGGCGGCGTTCTCGGACGGGAGCGCCTGCGCGGGCGGGGTGGCGGAGGCGTCCTGGACCTGTGGCGCGGTGTCCACTGCGACCGCCTGGGCCGCGGGCTCCTGCGCCGTCGGCGCCGTGGGGGAAGGGGCGGGGGCGGGGACGGCCGCCGCGGAGGCGTCCTGGGGTGCGGCGTGGCCGGGCCCGGCCTCCGCCGGAACGGCGGCGGCCTGCTCGGCGACGGCTGCCCGGGGCACCGCGACGGGCTCGGCGGTCACGGGCTCGGCGGTCACAGGCGCGGGCGCGGGCTCGGCGGCGGGTGCCTGCACCGCCGCCTGCTCCGCCGCCACGTCCTGCGCAAGCACCGCCTCCTGCACGGGGGCCTGCGGGGCCGCCGCCTCGTCGGCGGGGGCCTCCTGGACAGGGGCCTCCTGGACCGCCGCCGGCTCGGCCGCCGGGACCTCGGGGGCCACGGGTGCCGCGGGTGCCGCAGGCTGCACCGACTGCTCCGGTGCGGGCTCGGACGCGGGCGCGGTCTCGGCGGCGGGTGCCTGCACCGCCGCCTGCTCCGCCGCCACGTCCTGCGCGGGCACCGCCTCCTGCACCGGGCCGTCCTGGGCCCCGGGCTCCTGAACCGCCGTCGGCTCGGCCGCCGGCGCCTCGGCCGCCACTGGTTCGGGGGCCTGCACCGGCTGGACCGGCTGCACCGGCACGGCGACCGCGGGGGCCCCGGGCTGCTGGGGCGGGGCCAGCCGGACGCCGTAGCCCTGGGTGTCCCCCGCGGAGGGTCCCCGGTCGGCGAGCGAGCGGACGGGGACCTGACCGGTCATCAGGGACGGGTCGGGGATGGGCGGTCCGGCGTGCAGCGGACGTCGGGGCGCCGCGGCGGCGGCCGCCGCGGACTGCGGCGCCACCGGGGGCTGGGGCGCCACCGGGGCCTGCGGCTGCGGCTGCGGCGGGGCGACCGTGAAGGGACCGTGCTCGGGGACCGGTACCGGTGCCGGTGCGGCGGGGGCCTGGCCCGGGGCCGCCTGCAGGGCGGTGGCGGCGTCGACCGCCGCCTGGACCGCGGCCTCCGGCGGCGCCAGCGGCGGCCAGGACGGGGTGACGGGGGTGCCCGCGGCGTGCGCGGCGGCCTCCTCGGTGGTGACGGTGCGCAGCGGGATGGTCTCCGCCGGCATGCCGTGCACGGCCGGGTCGGCGGGCATCGGGGTGCCGTGGGCCGGGGTGGGCTCGCGCAGGGCGGCCTCGCTCCAGGAGCCCTGCGGACCGGGCATGAGGAGGAGGTCGTCCTCCTCGTCCAGCTGGTCGGGCTGGTCGAGGAAGGTGAAGGCGGGCCGCAGCCCGGCGTCGTGCGCGGCGGCCTCGGGGCCCGGGCCGAAGGGGTCGGGACGGAAACCGGCGCCCGCCGTCTCCGCAGGGCCGCCGACCGGCTGGTACGCCGGGTCGTGACCTGCCTCGGAGAGCGGGTGCTCCGGCAGTCCCTCGCCCGGGACGTGGCCGGTATCGGTCATCTCAGAAACTCCTTCCAGGGCCGCGTAGGCGTCCTCGGCGTCGCGGTCGCCGACCGCGGCGTCCGACCGCGCGGGGCCGGGCCGGGTCGGTCCCGCCCCGTCGCGTGTGACCGGCGGCCGCGCAGGCACGGCAGCCGTGGTCCCGTCCGGTCCTCCGCTCCGTGGCGGCCCGGCCGACGCCGGCCCGTCACCACAACAACGACGGACCGGGGGCAACCGGCACGACCGCCCCCTGACATCGGGGCATTCTTCCGGCCCGGGCCGCCCGGCGGCACGCGTGGACGCGATCACCCGGTGTGGGCTCCGCCACGTCATGGTCGGGATCCGGGATCACCGGTTCCTGGCCGCCGCACCGCCGCGGAGACAACCGCACGTCACCCTACCGGCCGGGGCGGACACCCGGTCGGGGTGGTGCCCATTCCCGGACGGTGTGACCGCGTTCGCCCGGATCGCGCACACCGGGCCGGGACCGTCGGCCGCCTCCCCGTGCCCGTCCGGCCCTTCCCCTCCTCGCCCGGTCCGCCCCCGGCCCGTCCCCGGTCCGGTCCGTGGCGCGCACCGGGCCCCGGGCCCACCGGACCGGGACGTCCGGAGCCCACGGCTCCGGCGGTCCGGCCGGGGCGGGCCTGCAGGCAGCCGGGCGCGCGGAGGGCCGGGCGGACAGGCGGGCGGGCGGGCCGGCGGCCCGTCAGGCCGGGCGCTCGCCCCAGAGCAGCAGGACCGGCGCCGAGGGCGCCGGGGCGTGCCCGCCGCCGAGGGCGGGGTCCTCGGCCGGCTCCAGCGCGGAGGCCTGCAGCAGCGTGCCCCCGGTGCGGTAGCCGGCGGCGGCGAAGGCCCGGCGGAACGCCTCGGCCTCCGCGAGGGTCCGGGGCACGGCCACCAGGCGCTCGGGGCGGCGGGCGAGGCAGGCGGCGACCGTGGCGGCCCCGCTGTGCTCGACGGCGACGACGTCGGGTTCGGGCAGTTCGCCCAGCACCTCGGGTGCGTCGCCGTGGACCACCTCGACCTCGACGCCGTAGCGGCGGGCGTTGACGGCGGTCCGGCCGCAGGCGTCGGCGTCGGCGTCCACGGCGACCACGGCGGCGCCGAAGCGGGCGGCCTCCACGGCGAGGGAGCCGCTGCCGGCGCCGACGGACCAGAGCAGGTCGCCCGGCCGCGGCCCGAGGCGGGCGAGGACCAGCGCGCGGGCCTCGGCGGGCAGGGCGGGGGTGTCCGGCGCGGGGGGCCCGCCGGGGTCGGGGGCGGGGGCGGCGCCGGTGACGCCGACCGGGCGGTCGGCGGCGGCGTACGCCTCTCCGTCCAGGGCCCAGCCGCGGACCGTCCCGGGGAAGTCGACCGGGCGGCCGGCGAGCCAGCCGGCGGCCTCGGTGGCGGGGCGGGTGGCGCCGCCGACCACGATCACCACGTTGGGGTCGCGCCAGACGTGGTCGGGCACCCGGTCGGAGGTCAGCACGCTGATCTCCTCGTCCGGGGTGCCGAGGGCCTCGCACACCACGAAGGTGCGGTGCACGTCGCGGAGCATCAGGGCAAGCTCGGTGGGCCCGGCGCCGGGGGCGGTGAGGACGGCGACCTTGGGGTGGGCGCGGCAGACGTTGGCGGCGCGGCGCAGCCGGCGGCCGTGGGCGCTGACGACCTGGGCGTCGTCCCAGGGCATGCCGGCGCGGGCGAAGGCCGCGGCGACGGAGGAGACGGCGGGCAGGACCTCCAGCTCCAGGCCGAACTCGGGCCTGCGCAGGGTGCGGACCACGCCGAAGAAGCCGGGGTCCCCCTCGGCGACGACGACGGCGGCGCCGCGGTGGTCGGCGATGCGGCGGGCCGCGAGTTCGACGCTGCCGAGCGCCATCCGCTCGGCGCCCTGCGGCAGGTCGAGCGCGGCGAGCTGGTAGGGCGCCCCCGCGACCAGGGTGGCCGCCCCCAGCGCCGCCCGCGCCGCCTCCGTGAGCGGAGTGCCGTCCCACCCGATGACCGTGACCCGGTCAGCCATTCCGGCTGTTCTCCTCGCTGTCCGTGTACGCCTGGGGACCGGCCCGGGACGTGCGCCCGGGGAACCGGTCCGCGGGGATCCGTCCGCGCTCCGGGGTCCCCCTGCCCCCGGCGGCCGGGGGCACGCCCGCGGACCGCCCCGGGGGGCGGGCGGCGCGTGCCCGCGAGGAGCGTACAGGCCGGGACGGGGAGGTCCGGCGGCCGCCTCAGATCCTGGTCGCCCTGCGGTCGTCGGCCGGGCGGCCGGGGGTGCGGGGGGCGGGGATCTCGAGGTCCTCCGGGAGCAGGCTCCACACGATGAGGTCGGTGCGGACCTCCTCGTCGGTGCCGTCGCCGGACTCGCCGCCGCGGACGGTCCCGGCGCTGCGCAGGACGCCCTCGCTGATGCAGCCGGTCTTCTGGGCGACCTGCTGGGCGGCGGTGTTGCCGGCGGCGGTGCGCAGTTCCAGGCGCTCGAAGCCGCGGTCCTCGAAGAGCCACTGGGCGACGCCGAGCAGCGCCTCGGGGGCGTAGCCCTCGCCGCGGGCCCAGGGCGAGGTGACGAAGGCCGCCTCCGTGGTGCGCAGCCGCCAGTCGGTCTGCTGGAGGCGGACGACGCCGACCAGGCGCTGGGTGAGGTTCTCGGTGACGGCGAAGGCGATGCCGCGGCCGCGGGCCCGGTCCTCGGGGGCGGTGGTGCGGATCCAGGTGCGGGCGTGGTGCTCGGTGTACGGGTGGGGGACGGGGGTCCAGCAGCGGACGGCCTCGTCGTCCATCGTCCCGGCGAGGGCGGGGGCGTCCTCCTCCTCGAAGGGGCGCAGCAGCAGCCTTTCGGTGCTGATGGCGGTCTCGGGGAAGGTGGATGCCATGGCCGTCTCTCCTCGCCGGGTGGTGCACACACGGTACGCCCCGCGTCCCGGTGGGCGGGGCGGCGGCGACACGGCGATCATGCTCCACGGGCCGGGGCGCCGTCACCACGGACGCGGCGCGGATACAGCAGCATGCAGCATCTCCCGGGCCGGTGCAGCGGGTTGGGCCCGCCGGGCGGCCGCCGGCGGGGCGCGGCGCGGGGCCGGACGCCCGTCGCACGCCGTTCGGGTGGCGTCCACCTGCGGCTGATAGCGTCAGGGGGCGTGACGGTTCACCAGGCGGCGGGGACGGGCTACCAGCGGGCGGCGGACGCGTACGAGCGGTCCCGGCCGTCCTATCCGCTGCCGGCGCTCCGCGGACTCGCCGACGCGGTGGGCCTGGAGCCCGGCCGCACGGTGGTCGACCTGGGCGCCGGCACGGGGAAGTTCACCCGGCTGCTGGCGCTGACCGGGGCCCGGGTGGTGGCGCTGGAGCCGGTGGCGGCGATGCGCGGGCGGCTGGCGGAGCTGCTGCCCGGCGTGGAGGTCGGGAGCGGCACGGCGGAGGCCACGGGCCTGCCGGACGCCTCGGCGGACGTGGTGGTGGCCGCGCAGGCGTGGCACTGGTTCCGGCAGGAGGAGGCGCTGGCGGAGGTGGAGCGGGTGCTGCGGCCCGGCGGGTCGCTGGCCCTGGTGTGGAACACCTTCGACGACTCGGTGCCCTGGGTGCGGGACTTCCAGCGGATCTACTTCGGCCGCGCCCCCGAGGACCTGCCGAGCCACCTGGACGGCCGGTGGCGGACGCTGCTGGAGGCGCGGCCGGGCTGGTCCCCGGTGGAGGAGCTGCACCTGCCCAACCCGCACCCGGTGACGCGGGAGGGCGTGCTGGAGCGGATGGCGTCCAGCAGCATCA
The DNA here is from genome assembly GCF_042895785.1 of Streptomyces sp. NPDC001380. Taxonomy (NCBI): domain Bacteria; kingdom Bacillati; phylum Actinomycetota; class Actinomycetes; order Kitasatosporales; family Streptomycetaceae; genus Streptomyces; species Streptomyces sp. NPDC001380. The sequence continues at coordinate 508,887 of NZ_JBIAWP010000001.1, forward strand.
TCGCGGCGCTGGACGCCGCGGAGCAGGAGCGGGTGCGGGCGGAGGTCGACGCGGTGCTGCGGGCGCACCCGCAGACCCGCGACGGCGACCGCGTCGAACTCCCCTACACGACGGACGTGTACTGGACCCGCCGGGCCTGAGCCCCCCACCGGGGGCCCGGGCCCGGCGTCCCCGCGCACCGGCTGACGGTGCGCCACGAGGTCCGGACGGCTCAGAAGGCCGGGACGACGGAGCCCTGGAAGGTGTCCTGGATGTACTTCCTCACCTCGGGCGAGTGGAGCAGCTCGGCGAGCTTCCGCACGCGGGGGTCGTTCTCGTTCCCCTTCTTCACGGCGAGGATGTTGGCGTAGGGGTTGCCCTCGGCCTTCTCCAGGACGACGGCGTCGGTGGCGGGCCGGAGGCCCGCGTCGAGGGCGTAGTTGCCGTTGACGACGGCGGCGTCCACGTCGCCGAGGGAGCGGGGCAGCTGGGCGGCCTCCAGCTCCTTCCACCTGAGGTTCTTCGGGTTGCCGGTGACGTCGCGGACGGTGGCGGTGGTGCCGGCGCCGGCCCTGAGGGTGATGACGCCGTTGTCGGCGAGGAGCCTGAGGGCGCGGCCCTCGTTGGTGGCGTCGTTGGGGACGGCGACGGTGGCCCCGGCGGGCAGGTCGGCGACCTTGCGGACCTTCTTCGAGTACAGGCCCAGCGGCTCCAGGTGGACGGACTCCACGGCGACGACGTCGGTGCCGCGCTGCTTGTCGAAGTCGTCCAGGTAGGGCCGGTGCTGGAAGAAGTTGGCGTCGGCCGAGCCGTCCTGCACGGCGGTGTTGGGGGTCACGTAGTCGGTGACCTCCTTGACCTCGAGCTTCAGGCCGGCCTTGGCGGCCAGGTGGTCCCTGACGTAGTCGAGGATGCGGGCGTGCGGGGTGGGGCTGGCGGCGACGACCAGCGCGCGGTCGGCACCGGCGGCGGAGCCGGACGACGAGGAGTCGCTTCCGCAGGCGGCCGCGGCCAGGGCGAGGGCGCCCGCGGTGAGGGTGGTGGCGGTGAGCTTGACGGCGTTGCGCACGAAGAGTGCCTTTCTCCATGGACCGGCGCGCGGGGACGCGTGCCGGGGTGTGGCGGGTGCCCGCCGGGCCGGGAGGGACCGGTGGGCGGGGTGGGACCGGTGGGCGGGGTGGGACCGGTGGGGGTGGGACCGGTGGGGGGTGGGACCGGGGCTAGCGGGAGGCGGCCGGCTCCGGGACGGCGCCGCCGTCCTCGGAGGGACCGGCGGGCCCGGGGTCGGGCGTCCCCCCGCGGGGGGCGGTCCGCACGGCGTGCGGGGCCGGGGCGGTACGGACGGCTGCCGGGCGCCGCCGCAGCAGCCGGACCGGCCCGGAGCCGCGGCCGCGGTGCGCCAGGGCCCGCGCCGCGAGGTCGCCGAGCGCCTGGACGAGGGCCACCAGGAGGACCAGTTCGACCACGATGACGGTCATGAAGTCCGTCTCGAAGCGCATGTAGCCGTAGGTGTAGGCGAGGTTGCCCAGGCCGCCGCCGCCGACCGCGCCGGCCATCGCGGAGTAGCCGACCACCGCGATGACGGTGGTGGTCAGGCCCGCGACGAGGGACGGCAGCGCCTCGGGGACGAGGACCTTGCGCACCGCCGTCCAGGTGGAGCCGCCCATCGCCTGCACGGTCTCGACCAGGCCGCCGTCGACCTCCCGCACGGCGGTCTCCACCAGCCGGGCGAAGAAGGGGACGGCGCCGACCGCCAGCGGCACGGAGGCCGCCTGCCAGCCCAGCGAGGTGCCGACGACCCACTTGGTGAACTGGGTGAGCGCCAGCATCAGGACGATGAACGGCAGCGAGCGGCCGACGTTGACGACCGCGCCGAGCACCCGGTTGACGGGACGGTTCTGCAGCAGCCCTCCCCGGTCGGTGAGGACGAGCAGCACGCCGGCCGGGAGGCCGGCGAGCAGCGCGACCAGGGTGGCGGTGCCCACCATGGAGAGCGTCTCGCGGGTGGCGGTCAGGAGCAGGGGCTGCATCTCGGCCCAGGTCATGCGGCGTCCTCCGTGCGGTCGGTGACGACGTCCACCAGCAGTCCCTGCTCGCGCAGGTAGCCGATGGGGACGGCGTTCTCGTCGTGGCGGCCCGGCAGCTCGATCCGCATCCGGCCGATCTGGCGGCCGCCGACGGTCTCCACGGCGGCGCCCAGGATGCTGAGGTCGACGTGGTGGGTGCGGGCGAGCTGGGAGACGAAGGGCCGGGCGGCGGTCTCCCCCGGGAAGGTGATGTCCAGGACGGTGGCGTCCGGGCGGCCCGCCGGGAGGTCCCCGAGGGGGAGGACCGCCCGGGCCAGCTCGGAGCCGGGGGTGGCGAGCAGGTCGGCGAGCCTGCCTGACTCGGTGATCCGGCCGCCGCGCATCAGCGCCGCCGAGTCGCAGACCGACGTGATGACGTCCATCTCGTGCGTGATCAGCAGGACGGTGAGGCCGAGGCGGCGGTTGAGGTCGCGCAGCAGCTCCAGGATCGACCGGGTGGTCTCCGGGTCGAGGGCGGAGGTGGCCTCGTCGGAGAGGAGCACCTTGGGGTCCCCGGCCAGGGCGCGGGCGATGCCCACGCGCTGCTTCTGGCCGCCGGAGAGCTGGGCGGGGTAGGCGCCGGCCTTGTCGGCGAGCCCGACCAGGTCGAGCAGGTCGCCCGCCCTGCGGCGGCGCTCGGTGCGGTCCAGGCCCATGATCTCCAGCGGCAGCTCGACGTTGTCGCGGACGGTGCGCGAGGAGAGCAGGTTGAAGTGCTGGAAGACCATGCCGATGCTGCGGCGGGCGGCGCGCAGCCCCCGGCCGGCGCGGGGGCCGCGGCCGGCCAGGGCGGTCAGCTCCAGGCCGTCGACGGTGACGGTGCCGGAGGTGGGCCGCTCCAGCATGTTGACGCAGCGCACGAGCGTGGACTTGCCGGCGCCGCTGGTGCCGACGACGCCGTACACCTCGCCCTCCTGCACGTGCAGGTCGACGCCGTCGAGGGCGGTGACGTCGCGGCCTCGGACGCGGTAGGTCTTCCTCAGGTCTGCGGTAGTGATCATCGGGTTTCGTCCACGGGTCGGGCGCACGGCGGCTCGGGGCCGCGGCGCGGGGCGTGCTGATGCCGGGAAGGGGGCGCCGGGAGAGGGGCGCCGGGAGAGGCTGCCGGGGAGGGCGGAGCGGCGGGGCTCCGGCCCTGCCGTGCCGTGCCGGGGTGCGGACGCGGGCGTCCGCGGCGCGGCGGGCTCAGCGGCGGCGTGCTCCGGGGGGCTGCGCACGGCGGGCGGCCCTGCGGCGGAGGACGGCGGCCGGGCGGAGGCGGGGCGCGCGGAGGGGGGTGAGGTCCAGGTGCATGTCAGGAGGGGGCAGGGCGCCGGCCGGTGCGGCGGCGCGCGGGGGTCTCGCTTCGGGGCGCGAGGCTGGTACGGGGACCCTCAGCAGGCACACATTCGACGGCGCAGGGCACGACCGGCTGCCGGCACGGTGCCGGCGGGGGTGCGGTGTGTCGTCGTGGTCATGGGCCCCAGTAAACCAGACGGGCGATCCACTGCCCGCATACCGGCCCCGGATGTCCGCATGGCGGACAGGGGCACGGCTCAGGCCGCCTCGGCGCGGACCCGCAGGCCGCCGGGCACCACGGCCGCCCGGACCCGGTCCAGGCCCTCCACCACGGCGTCGGCGGCCAGGTCGGAGGCCGGGTGGGTGGTGGTGACGGCGATGCTGCGCATCCCGGCGGCACGGGCGGCCGCCAGGCCCGCCGGGGCGTCCTCCAGCACCACGCAGGAGACCGGGTCCGCGTCCAGCATGCGGGCGCCGAGCAGGAAGGGCTCCGGGTCGGGCTTGCCCCGCACCACGTCGTCGGCGGTCACCAGCACCGGGGCGGACAGGCCGGCCGCCTTCAGCCGCACCTCGGCCAGCCTCCGCGTGGCGGAGGTGACCACGGCCCAGCTGCCGGCCGGCAGCGACTCCAGCAGCTCCACCGCGCCCGGCAGCGCCACGGTGCCCTCGGTGTCCGCCACCTCCAGCTCCTCGATCCGGCGCAGCGCGGCGTCGAGGCCGCCCCCGGCGAGGCGCTCCGGCGGGAGCAGGTCGCCGATGATCTCCGCCGCCGGGCGGCCGTGGGTGGCGATGCGGGCGAAGTCCGCCGGGGTCAGCCCGTACTCGGCCGCCCACGCCAGCCAGCAGCGGACGACCGCCGGGGTGGAGTCGACCAGGGTGCCGTCCATGTCGAAGAGCAGGGCGTCTGCGGCGGTGTCCATGATCCCCGAGCCTACCGGCGGGCCGCCGCCGGGCAGGGCGCCGGAGGACGTGAGGACGCCCACAGCGGCGCGCTCCCCCGCCCTCGGCGGGCGGGGGAGCGCACACGGCGGCGGACGGCGGGCGTCAGGCGCTGGCGGCCAGGGCCGGTCCCGGGGCGGACGCCTGCGCGGGCACGCCGGGCTTCTCCAGGATCACGAGGCTGAGGCGGCGGCTGACCTCCTCGACGCCCGCCTCCCGGTAGCCCAGGCGCCGGTACAGCCGCTGGCTGCCCAGGCTGCGGTGGCCGGTGATGAGCCGGTACGCGGTGACCGGGCCGGACTCCGCGAGCCGCTCCTCCACCCCCTGCAGCAGGCGGCTGCCGAGGCCGTGGCGCTGCATCCGCGGGTGCACGACCAGGCGGCCGACGCGGGCCACCCCGTCGTCGCCGAGGCGGCCGCGGACGGAGCCGACGACCTCGCCGCCGAGCCGGGCGACGAGCACGCAGTGCCCGGCCAGCTCCTCGCGCAGGCTGTCGAGGCTCTGCGTGAGCGGGTCGATGGCCCAGTCGCCGTAGAGCTCCGCCTCGCTCTGGTAGCAGAGGTACTGGAGCTTGAGGATCTGCTCGGCGTCGCCCTGGTCGGCGACCGAGATGGTCACGCTCATGCCCATGTGCGCATGCCTCCCCTTCGTGTGTGCCCGGCGCCGGGGTGAGGGTGTGCGCGGGCGGCCCTGACCGGAGGTGGACCCGTGCCGGGGATCGCTCCCGGCCGGGGATGGTGCGCGAGCGTACCGGCCCGGGACCGGCGGGCCGCGGGGTGTGCGGCCCACAGGAGGGGACGGCCGCGCTCACGCTCAGTATCCGGGCGGTCGCGGTCGCGTCAAGAGGCACGTTCGCCCTGGCATTACCCTCCCGTCGGCCGCTTGCAACCTCCCGGCCCCGCCCGGCGGAGTGATCTGTGCCACGCGGGGCGGGCGGGGACGGGCCGCCGCACGGCGCCGGTCCGGCGCCCGGGGGCCCTGCGGCGGGGTCACTGCCACGCGGGGTCACCGCCGCGCGGGGTCACTGCCGCGCGGGGTCACTGCCGCGCGGGGTCACTGCCGCGCGGGGTCACTGCGGCGCGGGGTCACTGCGGCGCGGCGACGTCGTGGAGGAGGCGGCGCAGGCAGGCGAGGCAGCGGGAACGGGTCGGCCCGATGCTGCCGCGGGGGATGCCGGTCTCGGCAGCGAGCCGGGTGTACGTCATGCCGGGGTCGTCGAGCAGGGCGGTCATCAGGGCGGCGCAGCGGGCGGGCAGCCGGGCCACGGCGGCGCGCACGGCCGCCGGGAGGGACGGGGGCGGGGCCGCCGGGCGGGGCGGGAGCGCGGCCGGCGTCTCGGCCCGGGCGGGGGCGAGGGCGCGGCGGAACTCCTCCAGGGTCAGCGAGCGGAGCCAGCCCTCCGGCCGGGCGGGCAGCGGCGCCCGCGCGGCGTGCTCCAGCACGCGCAGCCAGACGGCCTGCTCCAGGTCGCGGGGGTCCAGCCCGTGGGCGCGGGCGAGGGAGGCCGCGAGCGGGGCGAAGGCGGCCTGGACGCGGTGGTGGGGGGACGGGTCCGGTCCGGGGCGCGGAGGGCGGCCGAGGTCGTGGCGGGCGGGGTCGCGGCGGGCCGGGTCCGGGCGGCCGGGGTCCGGGCGGCGGTTCGGTGCGGGACCGGGGTCCGGGCCCGGGTCGGCGTCCGGCCGGCGCGGGGGGCGGGCGGGGCGGACGGGCTGCGGGGGCCGGCCCGCGTCCGGACGGCGGTCCGACCGCAGGAGGCCGGGGAGGAGGGGCCGGCGGTCGGGGCCCGGGCCGCGGTCGGGCAGCGGGCGCCGCCCGGTCCGGGCGGCCAGGTCGGGCCGGTCTGCACGGTCGGGCCGGGTGGTCAGGTCGGGCCGGGCGGCCTGGACGGCCTGGACGGTCTGGACGGCCTGGACGGGCCGGGTGGCCTGGACGGTCTGCGTGGTCACGGGTGCCTCCGGGTGGTGGGGCGGCTGTGACCGTGGGGACGCCACCGCTCCGCCCCGGGATGCGGCCCGGGGCGGAACAGTGGGTCAAACCCCCCGAAGGGGTGACATATTCGACTGTTCAGCCGATACCGCGCGAAGCCCAGAAGTCGGCGCGGGCCAGGACGGCGGTGTCGCTGTTGTCGGTGAAGAAGCCGTCCACGCCGAGCTCGTAGAGCCGGGTCGACCAGGCGAGGGCGTCGCCGTAGGCGGCCGGGTCGGTGCCGCGGCGGAAGTCCGCGGGCAGGAAGCCGTTCTCGTTGCGCACCGTGTACGGGTGCAGCAGCAGCCCGGCGGCGTGGGCGTCCGCGACGAGCGTGGTGGGCGTCCCGAGCCGGCCCGTGGCCTTGTCGGTGGGCACGATCAGCTGCGTGGTGGGGCCGATGCCCTGGGCGTACCCGGCGATCCAGGCCAGCCCCTCGGGGGTGACCAGGTCGGCGACGGTGCGCCGGTCGCCGGCCGCGGTGAAGTCGTAGGGCTGCGAGGCCGCCGCGTCCAGCAGCTGGATGCGGGGGTTGCCCACCAGCCGGGCCAGCCGCTGGAGGCTGCTCGGCTCGAAGGACTGCAGGATGGCGCGGCCGTGCCCGCCCGCGTAGCCGCTGCGGCGCAGCTGGTCGGCGAGGCGCTCCTCCAGGGGCAGTCCGATCGAGCGGAAGTACGTGGGGTGCTTGGTCTCGACGTACAGCCAGACGTCGCGGCCGAGGGTGCGGGAGCGGCGGTCGGCGAACTCGATCACCTCGGCGAAGGTCGGCACCGGCCAGCGGCCGTCGTAGAGGGTGTTGTGCTGGCGCTGCTGCGGCAGCCGCTCCTTGGCCCGCAGGGTGCGCAGCTCGGCGAGGGTGAAGTCCTCGGTGAACCAGCCGGTGAGCACCGTGCCGTCGACCGTCTTCGTGGTGCGGCGGGAGGCGAACTCGGGGTGGTCGGCGACGTCGGTGGTGCCGCCGATCTCGTTCTCGTGGCGGACGACGAGGTGGCCGTCGCGGGTCGGGACCAGGTCCTGCTCGATGACGTCGGCGCCGAGCTCCAGGGCGAGCTCGTACGAGCCGAGGGTGTGCTCGGGGCGGTAGCCGGAGGCGCCGCGGTGCCCGACGACCAGCGGGTGCGGGAGGCGGTCCAGGGCGGTTCCGGTGCGCACCGGCGGGCGGGTGCCGCGGGTGCGGGCGGGGGCCCCGGCGGCGGGGGCGGCGGGGGCGTCCGCCGCGAGGGCGTCCGGTGCGGCGAGGACGCCGGCGGCCGCGGCGCCCAGGCCGACCGCGCCGGCGGTGCGCAGGAAGCCGCGCCGGGAGGGGGCGCCGCCGGGGGCGTACGGGGCCGGGGACTGCACGGCCGGGGTCTGCGGGGCGCCGGGGGTGCCGGTCTGCGGGTGCGTCATGGTGCTCCTCGGGTCCGGGGGCGGGGGGTGGCCCGGATGGGGGTCCGCCGGGGGTGCGGGGCGGTCCGGGGTGCCGGTACCGCGCCGCAGCGTAGGAGCCGGACCGGGACCGTCCGGTGTCCTGCGGGCGAACCGCGGGGGAAACCGCGCGTAACCGCCCGGACGGCAGTCCCGCGTGACCGGGCGGACACGGAACCGCGCCGGACGCCGCGCCGGGACGTCCGGAGGTGCACCACCGCGCGGCTGCGCTCCCGCCCGGCCCGCCGGGACCGCCCGACCCACCGGGCCCGCTCGGACGGTGAGGACCGCGGGGAGGCGCCCCGGTCCACCGGACGTGCGCACGGGTCCTCGCCGACCGGTCCGTCCGCGCCTCCCCTCCGCGCCGCCCGTCCGCCCCGGCCGCGGGCGGCGGGGCCGGAGGACGGGCCGGCCCGCGGCGCCGCGCTCGCCGCCCGGGCCGAGCCGCCGTCCGGCGGCTCGGCCCTCATCGCGCCGACGGCGCCCCCGCGGGCCCTCTCCGCGGAGGGGCGGGGGTGTCCCCCGGACACGGGACGGGGGCGGGACGGCCGCCCGGCCGTCCCGCCCCCGAGGGGTGGCGCTCCGTCACTTCTTCGCGTCGGCCCACTCCTGCTGGACCGCGAGGTCCGCCTTCACCTCGGCGAGCTGCCGGGCGACGGCGGCGGGCGCGGTGCCGCCGCGGCCGTCGCGGGAGGCCAGCGAGCCGCGGACGGTGAGCACCGAGCGGACCTCCGGCGTCAGGTGCGGCGAGACGGCGGCGAACTGCTCGTCCGTCAGGTCGGCCAGGTCGATCCCCAGGCCCTCGCAGACCTTGACGCACTCCCCCGCCATCTCGTGCGCGACCCGGAACGGCACCCCCTGCCGCACCAGCCACTCGGCGACGTCGGTGGCGAGCGAGAAGCCGGCCGGGGCCAGCTCCTCCAGGCGCTCGCGGTGCACGGTGAGGGTGGCGATCATGCCGGTGAAGGCCGGCAGCAGGACCTCCAGCGTGTCGCAGGAGTCAAAGACCGGCTCCTTGTCCTCCTGCAGGTCGCGGTTGTACGCGAGCGGCAGGCCCTTGAGGGTGGCGAGCAGGCCGGTGAGGTTGCCGATGAGGCGGCCGGACTTGCCGCGGGCCAGCTCGGCGATGTCGGGGTTCTTCTTCTGCGGCATGATCGAGGAGCCGGTGGAGAAGGCGTCGTGGAGCGTGATGAAGCCGAACTCCTTCGTGTTCCAGAGGATCACCTCCTCCGCGATGCGGGAGAGGTCCACCCCGGTCATCGCGGTGACGAAGGCGAACTCCGCCACGAAGTCGCGGGAGGCGGTGCCGTCGATCGAGTTGCCCGCCGAGCCGCCCTCGAAGCCGAGGTCGGCGGCGACCGCCTCGGGGTCCAGGCCGAGCGAGGACCCGGCCAGCGCGCCGGAGCCGTACGGGGAGACGGCGGTGCGGGCGTCCCACTGCCGCAGCCGCTCGGCGTCCCGGGAGAGCGCCTGGACGTGGGCGAGCACGTGGTGGGCGAAGAGCACGGGCTGGGCGTGCTGGAGGTGGGTGCGGCCGGGCATGGCGGTGTCCGGGTGGGCCTCGGCGAGGCCGACGAGGGCGTGCTGGAGGTCCAGCAGCAGGCCGCCGATGATCCGGGCGTGGTCGCGCAGGTACATCCGGAAGAGCGTGGCGACCTGGTCGTTGCGGGACCGGCCGGCGCGGAGCTTGCCGCCGAGGTCGGGGCCGAGCCGCTCCAGCAGGCCGCGCTCCAGGGCGGTGTGGACGTCCTCGTCGGCGACGGTGCCGGTGAAGGCGCCGGACTCGACGTCGGCGAGCAGCCGGTCCAGCCCGTCCAGCATCCGGTCCAGCTCGTCGGCGGTGAGCAGCCCCGCCTTGTGCAGCACCCGGGCGTGGGCCCGGGAGCCGGCGATGTCGTAGGGGGCCAGCCGCCAGTCGAAGTGCACGGAGGCGGAGAGCGCGGCCAGCGCCTCCGCCGGGCCGTCCGCGAAGCGCCCGCCCCACAGGCGGACGTCTCCGGCGGGGGCGGGGGTCGGGTCGTGCGACACCTGGTGCTCCTTCGGTGCTGGGGCGGGGCGGGTCTGGGCTGGGCTGGACGGGCGGGTGGGACGGCAGGGGCCCCGGGGTCCGGACGGACCCCGGGGCCCCTGGGGCAACGCGGGATCAGGCCCGGAGGTCACGCTTGGCCGCGATCTTCGACGACATGCCGAAGATCTCGATGAAGCCCTTCGAGAGCGACTGGTCGAAGGTGTCGCCGGTGTCGTAGGTGGCGAGGTTGAAGTCGTACAGGGACTCCTCGCTGCGCCGGCCGGTGACGACGGCGCGCCCGCCGTGCAGGGTCATCCGGATGTCGCCGGAGACGTGCTGGTTGGCCTCCTCGACGAAGCCCTCCAGGGCCCGCTTGAGCGGCGAGAACCACATGCCGTCGTAGACGAGCTCGCCCCAGCGCTGGTCGACGCCCTTCTTGTACCGGGCGAGCTCCCGCTCGACGGTGACGTTCTCCAGCTCCTGGTGGGCGGTGATCAGCGCGATCGCGCCGGGCGCCTCGTACACCTCGCGGGACTTGATGCCGACCAGCCGGTCCTCGACCATGTCGAGGCGGCCCACGCCCTGGGCACCGGCCCGCTGGTTGAGCTGCTCGATCGCCTGGAGGACGGTGACGGGCTTGCCGTCGATCGCGACCGGGACGCCCTGCTTGAAGGTGATGACGACCTCGTCGGCCTCGCGCGGCTGCGCGGGGTCCTGGGTGTACTCGTAGATGTCCTCGACGGGGCCGTTCCAGATGTCCTCGAGGAAGCCGGTCTCGACGGCGCGCCCGAAGACGTTCTGGTCGATGGAGTACGGGGACTTCTTGGAGGTGGCGATCGGCAGGTTCTTGGCCTCGGCGAAGGCGATCGCCTTGTCCCGGGTCATGGCGTAGTCGCGGACGGGGGCGATGCACGTCAGGTCGGGCGCGAGGGAGGCGATGCCGGCCTCGAAGCGGACCTGGTCGTTGCCCTTGCCGGTGCAGCCGTGGGCGACGACGGAGGCGCCGTGCTTGTGGGCGGCGGCCACCAGGTGCTTGACGATCACCGGCCGGGAGAGCGCGGAGACCAGCGGGTAGCGGTCCATGTAGAGGGCGTTCGCCTTGACCGCCGGGAGGCAGTACTCGTCGGCGAACTCGTCGCGGGCGTCGGCCACCTCGGCCTCCACCGCGCCGCAGGCCAGCGCCCGCTTGCGGATGACCTCCAGGTCCTCGCCGCCCTGGCCGACGTCGACGGCGACGGCGATGACCTCGGCGCCGGTCTCCTCGGCGATCCAGCCGATGCAGACGGACGTGTCCAGACCGCCCGAGTAGGCGAGTACGACGCGCTCGGTCACGGCTTTCTCCTTCACAGTGCGTGCGGGGCGGCACCCCATGCGGTGCTAGGCATAAGTATGCATGAGACCGTATGGAATTCAAAGCGGACGGCCCCGGGCGGGTGACGCCGGGGCCGTCGCGGGGGGCACGGGAGCGCCCCGGGGAGGCCGGAGCGCCCGGGCCGCTCAGCCGCTCTTGGACTGGGCGAGCTGCATGAGGTGGTCGGCCAGCTCCTGGCCGCCCTGCGGGTCGCGGCTGATCAGCAGCACCGTGTCGTCGCCGGCGATGGTGCCGATGATCTCGAACACCCCCGCCTGGTCGATGGCGGACGCGAGGAACTGCGCCGCACCCGGCGGCGTGCGCAGCACGACGAGGTTGCCGGACGCGGTCGCCGAGACCATGAGCTCCCCGGCGAGCCGCGCCATCCGGGCCTCGGTGGCGGACTCGCCCATCGGAGCCCGCGGGGTGCGGTCGCCGCCCTCCGCGGGGACGGCGTAGATGAGCGCGCCGTCCTTGTTGCGGATCTTGACCGCGCCCAGCTCGTCCAGGTCCCGGGAGAGCGTGGCCTGGGTGACCACCAGCCCGTCGTCGGCGAGCAGCTTGGCGAGCTGGCTCTGGGAGCGCACGGGCCGGCGGGTCAGCAGGTCCACGATCCGCCGGTGCCGGGCCGTGCGGGTCTGCGGGACCTGCGGCGTCGGCTGCCCGGCCTGGGGGCGGTGGACATCGGTCATGGGGGACGGCTCTCCTGCCTGGGGTGCTCTACGGTCGTCGTTCGCTGCTGACAGCATCCCGCACACCGTCGAGGATGCGCGGCAGGGCCTCGACCAGGGCGTCCACGTCCTCCTCGCCCACGACCAGCGGCGGCGCCAGCCGCACGGTGTCGGGGACGCAGGCGTTGACCAGGAAGCCCGCCTCCTGGGCGGCGTCCTGGACCCGGGCGGCGACGGGCTGCGTCAGCACGATGCCGAGGAGCAGGCCGGCCCCGCGGACGTGGGAGACCAGCGGGTCGCCGAGCGCCTCGACCCCCTTCCGCAGCCGCTCGCCGAGCTGCCCGGCGCGGTCGAGCAGGCCGTCGGCGGCGATGGTGTCCAGGACCGCGAGGGCGGCCGCGCAGACGACCGGGTTCCCGCCGAAGGTGGAGCCGTGCTGGCCGGGGGTGAGCAGGCCGGCGGCCTCGCCGAAGGCGACGGTGGCGCCGATCGGCAGGCCGCCGCCGAGGCCCTTGGCGAGGGTCACGACGTCCGGCTCCACGCCGAGCGCCTGGTGGGCGAACCAGTGGCCGGTGCGGCCGACGCCGGTCTGGATCTCGTCCAGCACCAGCAGGGTGCCGGTGGCGCGGGTGATCTCGCGGGCGGCGGCGAGGTAGCCGTCGGGCGCCGGGACCACGCCGTTCTCGCCCTGGATCGGCTCCACGACGACGGCGGCGGTGGCGGTGGTCACGGCGGCCCGCAGCGCCTCGGCGTCGCCGAACGGGACGTGGGTGACGTCGCCGGGGAGGGGGCGGAAGGGCTCCTGCTTGGCGGGCTGGCCGGTGAGCGCCAGGGCGCCCATGGTGCGGCCGTGGAAGCCGCCGGCGGTGGCCACCATGCGGGTGCGGCCGGTGCGGCGCCCGATCTTGAAGGCGCACTCGACGGCCTCGGCGCCGGAGTTGGAGAAGTACACCCGGCCGGGGCGGCCGAACAGCTCCAGCAGGCGCTCGGCCAGGCGGACCGGGGGCTCGGCGACGAAGAGGTTGGAGACGTGGCCGAGGGTGGCGATCTGCCGGGTCACGGCCTCGACCACGGCCGGGTGGGCGGTGCCGAGGGCGTTGACGGCGATGCCGCCGACGAAGTCGCGGTAGACGTTCCCGTCGGCGTCGGTGAAGCGGGCGCCCTCCCCGCTGACGAGCGGGACGCGGGGGGTGCCGTAGTTGTCCATCAGGGCGTGCTGCCAGCGCCGGGTCAGGTCGGTGTTGCCGCTCATGAGGAACCCCCGTCGGTCTCGGTGGTGGCGGCGGTCGGTCCGGTGACGGCCGCGGTGGCGTCCGCCGGGGGGTCGGGCACCACCATGGTGCCGATCCCCTCGTCGGTGAAGATCTCCAGCAGCAGCGCGTGCTGGACGCGCCCGTCCAGGACGCGGGCGGTGCCGACGCCCTCCCGCACGGCGCGCAGGCAGCCCTCCATCTTGGGGACCATGCCGCTGGAGAGCGTCGGCAGCAGCTTCTCCAGCTCGCTCGCGGTCAGCATGCTGATCACGTCGTCACTGGCCGGCCAGTCGGCGTACAGGCCCTCGACGTCGGTGAGCACGACGAGCATCTCGGCCTGCAGCGCGGAGGCGAGGGCCGAGGCGGCGAGGTCGGCGTTGATGTTGTAGACGTGGCCGTCCTCGCTGCGGGCGATGGAGGAGACGACGGGGATGCGGCCGTCGTCGAGGAGGGCCTGGACGGCTCCGGGGGCGACCCGGACGATGTCGCCGACCAGGCCGATGTCGACCTGCTCGCCGTCGACCTCGGCGTAGCGCTTGACGGCGGTGAGGGTGTGGGCGTCCTCGCCGGTCATGCCGACCGCGAACGGGCCGTGCTCGTTGAGCAGGCCGACCAGCTGCCGCTGGACCTGGCCGGCCAGCACCATGCGGACCACGTCCATGGTCTCGGCGGTGGTGACGCGGAGCCCGGCGGTGAAGGAGGACTCCAGGCCGAGACGGTCGAGGTGCGCGTTGATCTGCGGGCCGCCGCCGTGGACGACGACGGGCTTGATCCCGGCGTAGCGGAGGAAGACGACGTCCTGCGCGAAGGCGCGCTTGAGGTCCTCGTCGACCATGGCGTTGCCGCCGAACTTGATGACGACCGTTCTGCCGTGGAAGCGCTCCAGCCAGGGCAGGGCCTCGATGAGGGTGCGGGCCTTGGGCAGGGCGGTGTGGTTGCGGGCCTGGGTGGCGGCCGGCTCGGTGTTCACGGGTCTCCCGCGGGTCGCGGCGGACGGCTGGTCGGGGGCGGCGGCCGGCCGGTCCGGGTCGGACGGCTGGTCGGGGGCGTTCGGCTGGTCGGGGGCGTTCACGGCAGGGGTTCCTGACGGAGGCTCAGGTGCTGTAGGCGCTGTTCTCGTGGACGTAGTCGGCGGTGAGGTCGTTGGTCCACACGGTGGCGGACGCGGGGCCGGCGTGCAGGTCCGCCGTGATGACCACCTCACGTGACGACATGTCGACAAGGTTGCGGTCGTCGCCGGCCTGGCCGCCCCTGCACACCCAGACGCCGTTGATGGCGACGTCGAGCCGGTCGGGGTCGAAGGCGGCGGCCGTGGTGCCGATGGCGGAGAGCACGCGGCCCCAGTTGGGGTCCTCGCCGTGGATCGCGCACTTGAGGAGGTTGCTGCGGGCGACGGTGCGGGCCACGTCGACGGCCTCGTCCTCGGTAGCGGCCCCGGTCACGTCGATGCGGATGTCCTTGGAGGCGCCCTCCGCGTCGCCGACGAGCTGCAGGGCGAGGTCCGCGCAGACGGTGCGCACGGCCCCGGCGAAGACCGCCGGGTCGGGCGTGGCACCGGAGGCGCCCGAGGCGAGCAGCAGGACGGTGTCGTTGGTGGACATGCAGCCGTCGGAGTCGACCCGGTCGAAGGTGGTGCGGGTGGCGGCGCGCAGCGCGGTGTCCAGCCCGGCGGCGTCGACGTCGGCGTCGGTGGTGAGGACGACCAGCATGGTGGCGAGGCCGGGGGCGAGCATGCCGGCGCCCTTGGCCATGCCGCCCACCGTCCAGCCGTCGACCGTGACGGCGGCGGTCTTGTGGACGGTGTCGGTGGTCTTGACGGCGATCGCGGCCGCCTCCCCGCCGTCCGCGGACAGAGCCTGCGCGGCCTGCTCGACCCCGGGGAGCAGCTTCTCCATCGGGAGGCGCTCGCCGATCAGCCCGGTGGAGCAGACGGCGACCTCGCCGGCGTTGAGGCCGAGCACCCCGGCCGCCTTCTCGGCGGTGGCGTGGGTGTCCTGGAAGCCGAGCGGGCCGGTGCACGCGTTGGCGCCGCCGGAGTTGAGGACGACGGCGGAGACCAGGCCGCCCTTGAGGACCTGCTCGGACCAGAGGACCGGCGCGGCCTTGACCCGGTTGGAGGTGAAGACGCCCGCGGCGGCCAGCGAGGGGCCGTCGTTGACGACCAGGGCGAGGTCGGGCGTGCCGGACGCCTTGATGCCCGCGGTGACGCCGGCCGCACGGAACCCGCGGGCCGCGGTCACGCCGGTGCCGGAGGCCGGGGTCTGGGCGTGCGCGGGGGCGGGGGCGGGGCTGCTGGGAGAGGTCGTCACGGGGCGACTCCGATCCGGGGAAGTCCGAGGCCCTCGGGGAGCCCGAGGGCGAGGTTCGCGCTCTGCACCGCGCCGCCGGCGGTGCCCTTGGTGAGGTTGTCGATCGCGCTGACGGCGGTGATCCGCCCGGCGGCCCCGTCCAGGGCGACCTGGACGAGCGCAGTGTTCGACCCGTACACGGCGGCGGTGGCGGGCCACTGCCCCTCGGGCAGCAGGTGGACGAACTCCTCGCCGCCGAGGGCGTCGGCGTAGGCGGCGCGGACGGCGGCCGCGGTCGTGCCGGGCCGGGCCTTCACGCTGCACGTGGCGAGGATGCCGCGCGGCATGGGCGCGAGGGTGGGGGTGAACGAGACGGTGACCGGCCCGCCCGCGACCGCGCCGAGGTTCTGCGCCATCTCGGGGGTGTGGCGGTGGACCCCGCCGACCCCGTACGGACTCATGGAGCCCATGACCTCGCTGCCCAGCAGGTGCGCCCTGGGCGCCCTGCCCGCGCCGGAGGTCCCGGAGGCGGCGACGACGACGACCTCGGGCTCGGCGATCCCGGCCGCGTAGGCGGGGAAGAGGGCGAGGGAGACGGCGGTGGGGTAGCAGCCGGGGACGGCGATCCGGCGGGTGCCCTTCAGGGCGTCGCGGTGCCCGGGCAGCTCGGGCAGGCCGTAGGGCCAGGTGCCCGCGTGCGGGGAGCCGTAGAACCGCTCCCAGGCGGCGGCGTCGCGGAGCCGGAAGTCGGCGCCGCAGTCGACGACCAGCACGTCGCCGCCGAGGGCCTCGGCGACGGCGGCGGACTGCCCGTGCGGCAGCGCGAGGAAGACGACGTCGTGCCCGGCGAGCACCTCGGGCGCGGTGGGCTGCAGGACCCGGTCGGCCAGCGGCAGCAGGTGCGGCTGCAGCGGGCCGAGGGGGGACCCGGCGTTGGAGTTGGCGGTGAGCGCCCCGATCTCGATCTCGGGGTGGCCGAGCAGCAGGCGCAGCAGTTCGCCCCCCGCATATCCGCTCGCACCGGCGACGGCTGCCCGGAATGCCATGGTCTTCCCTTCTCCGACTGGGCATGAATATACGCATCGCAGAAAATTCATGCAAGGAGTTCCCCCTTCCGGCACGGACGGGCCGAGCACCCGGCTCCGCGGCCGGCCCCGCGGCGGCGGCCGCCCCGGGAGCGCCCCGGGAACGCACCGGGAACGCACCGGAAAAGGAGGGGCGGGGCCGGGCCGGCTGTGGCAGCCTGGCGGACCGGCACCCCCGGTCCCGCACCGCCCGCCCCCGCAGGAGCCGCCCGATGACGACACCGCCCCGCCTGGTCCCCCTGCTGGAGCAGTTCGACTTCGCCCGCAGGCGCCTGACCGACCGCATGACGGGCCCGGCCGTGGACAGCGGCAGCGGGACGGACGTCGAGGTCGGCGCCATGAGCGACGAGGAGTACCTCTGGGAGCCGGTGCCCGGCTGCTGGTCGGTCCGGCGGCACACGGAGGGGCCGGGGCCGCGCGCGGCCCTCCTCGTCGGCGCGGGCGCGTGGGGGTACGACGCCGCACCCCACCCCCACCCCGTGCCGCCGCCCTTCACCACGATCGCATGGCGGTTGAGCCACCTCACCGGGATGCTGCTCCTCCGCGCCGACCACACCGCCGGCAGCCGCAGCCTGACCCGGGACGACCAGCGGCCCGCCGGGGACGCCGCCGGGGCGGTCGCGGCCTTCCGGGCGGGGGCGGACGCGTGGCGGCAGGCGCTGCTCGGCGCCGACGACGCCGCACTCGACACGGTCGGGCACTGCGCCTACCCCTACGGCAGCGACCCGGAGGACCCCTTCCTGGAGGTCGTCTGGTGGGTGAACCAGGAGCTGCTGCACCACGGGGCCGAGATCGCCCTGATCCGCGACCTGTACCGCGACCGGCCGCGCTGACGCCCGGCCGGTCCGGGCAGCGCGGGCAGCGCGGGCAGCGCGGACAGTACGGGCAGCGCGGACAGTACGGACAGCGCGGGCAGTACGGGCAGCGCGGGCAGTACGGGCAGTACGGGCAGTACGGGCAGTACGGGCAGCGCGGGCAGTACGGGCAGCGCGGGCAGTACGGGCAGTACGGGCAGTACGGGCAGTACGGGCAGTACGGGCAGCGCGGGCAGTACGGGCAGCGCGGGCAGTACGGGCAGCGCGGACGACGCGGGCCGGAGGCGGCCGGCGGGCTGCCGCGGGGGCGGCCCGGGCACGGCCGCACGGGGCCGACCGCCTGAATCCGGGCGCCGCGGGGCGTCGGACGGGCGACGGCGGGAATGCGTCCTGCGCCCCGCCGGACCGGGCGCCCGCCCGGACCGCCGCACCGAAGGAGCCTGCCGTGACGCTGCTGCCGGGCCTCGCCGGGTCGTACTGGATGGACTCCTCCCCCGGCACCGACTTCCCCCGCCTGGACGAGGACGTCGAGACCGACGTCGTCGTGGTCGGCGGCGGCATCGCCGGCCTGTGCACGGCCTGGGAGCTGGTGCGGTCCGGGCTCGGGGTGGTCCTGCTGGAGGCCGGCCGGATCGCGGCGGGCACCAGCGGCTCCACCACGGCGAAGCTCTCGTCGGTGCACGGCACGGCCTACGGGCGGCTGCGCCGCTCGGCGGGCCCGGAGGCCGCCCGCCTGTACGCGCGCTCGCAGCAGGAGGCCGTGGAGCACGCCGCGGCG
Source organism: Streptomyces sp. NPDC001380 (assembly GCF_042895785.1). NCBI lineage: Bacteria > Bacillati > Actinomycetota > Actinomycetes > Kitasatosporales > Streptomycetaceae > Streptomyces > Streptomyces sp. NPDC001380. Next base: position 526,770 of record NZ_JBIAWP010000001.1, read on the forward strand.
GTCGCCGCCGAGCTGGGCGCCGACTGCGAGCTGGAGCGGGTGCCGGCCTTCGTCTGGACGGAGTCCGCGCGGGGGGTCGACCGGGTCCGGGAGGAGGCCGAGGCGGCCCGCGAGGCGGGGCTGGAGGCGTCGGTGACCCTGGAGACGGGTCTGCCGTTCCCGGTGGCGGCGGCGATGCGGGTGGAGGACCAGGCGCAGTTCCACCCCCGCCGGTTCCTGCTGGCGCTGGCGGAGGACCTGGTCCGCCGCGGCGGCCGGGTCTTCGAGCGGTCCCGGGCGGCCGCGCTGCACCGGAGCGGCCCGTGCCGGGTCGCGGTGCGCGACGGCGGGACGGTCACCGCCTCCGACGTGGTGGTCGCCACCCACTACCCCGTCTTCGACCGCATGCTGCTCTTCCCCCGCCTGTCCCCGCGGCGCGAGCTGGTGGTCGCGGCGACGGTGCCCGCCGGCCACGATCCGGGCGGCATCCACATCAACGCCGAGAAGCCCCTCCGGTCGGTGCGGACCGCGCCCTTCCCGGACGGCATGCGGCTGCTCATCGCCACCGGGGAGCCCTTCGCGCCGGGCGCGGGCGACGTGGTCCGGCGCTTCGAGCGGCTGGCGGAGTGGACCCGGGAGCGGTTCGACTCGCCGCAGATCGTCTACCACTGGGCGGCCCAGGACAACGACACCGCCGACGGCGTCCCCTTCGTGGGCCGCGCCCCCGGCGGCGACCACCTGTACGTCGCGACCGGCTTCGGCGGCTGGGGCATGAGCGGCGGGGTCATGGCGGGGCGCCTGCTCTCGGCGCTGGTCACGGGCGGGCAGGAGCCGCCGTGGACGGGGCTGTACGACCCGCGGCGGCTGCACCTGGGCCGGGAGGCGCTGCCCATGGCCGGGTACCAGGCGAAGGCCGCCCGGTACTTCGTCGGCGACCGGCTGCGCGGCCGCTCCGCCCGGGCGGTGGCGGAGCTGCCGCCGGACTGCGGCGCGGTGCTCCACCTGGACGGACGGCGGTGCGCGGTCTACCGGGACCGGGCCGGGCGGCTGCACGCGGTGTCGGCCCGGTGCACGCACCTGGGCTGCCTGGTGCGGTACGACGACGCGGAGCGCTGCTGGGCGTGCCCGTGCCACGGGTCGCGGTTCGGTGTGGACGGCAGTGTCCTGGAGGGTCCGGCGACCGCGCCGCTGGAGCGGCTGGAACCGCCCCCGGAGGACGCGGCGGAGGACGCCGCCGGGGAGCCCTCCCCGCACGATGTGTGACGGAGCGTCAGGGATCGGCGTCCTCCGGCCGCATCAGGCCGTGCTCGGCGACGGCGGCGAGGGAGAGGGTCCGGTAGCCCGCGGTCTCGAAGAGGACCGTGAGCCGGTCCTCCTCGGTCCGCATCACCGCCCCGGGGCCCCACGCGCGGTGGACGACCCGGGCGCCCGGCGGGAAGGGGGCGGCCGGCGCGGCGGCGGGGGCCTCCCCGGCCGGGCCGGAGGCGGCGGCGGAGGCGGCGGAGGCGGCGGAGGCCGAACCGGAAGCGGCGCAGGTGTCGCAGGCGGTGCACCGCCCGGGCGCAGCCTCGCCGAAGTAGCCGAGCAGGAAGCGGCGTCGGCAGCCGGTGGTCTCGGCGTAGCCGCGCACCATCTCGACCCGGGACCGCTCCAGCCGCCGCCGGTCCTCCGCGACGGCGGCGGCCAGCGCGGCGGCCTCCTCCGGGCCGTGGGCGCCGACGGCCCGCACGCCCCCGCCGCGCCCGGTCTCCAGTTCCCCGGCCTGCTCCAGCAGGTTGACCGCCGCGGTGAGGCGGCCCGGGCCGACCCCGGCCCCCTCGCGCAGCCGGGCGAGCGGGACCGGCCCGCCGGCGGCCCGCACCCGGCGGGCCACCTCGGCCAGCACCTCCGGGTCCGGGGTCACGGAGGCGAAGAAGCGGCGCAGGCCGAGGTCCTCGGTCCGGTACATCAGCACGGCCGCGGCGGGCCGCCCGTCGCGGCCGGCGCGGCCGATCTCCTGGTAGTACTCGTCGAGCGAGCCGGGCACGGAGGCGTGCAGGACGAAGCGGACGTCCGGCTTGTCGATGCCCATGCCGAAGGCCGAGGTGGCGGCGACGACGTCGAGGCCGCCGCCGAGGAAGGCGTCGTGGACGCGGCGGCGCTCGGCGGCGCGCAGACCGGCGTGGTAGGCGGCGGCGGACAGGCCGAGCCCCGTCAGCTCCGCCGCGTACGCCTCGGTGTCCCTGCGGGTGGCGGCGTAGACGAGGCCGGGCTTGGGCTCGGCGGCGGCGCGCTCGACGACGGCGCGGCGCTTGTCCGCGTCGTCCAGGAAGCGCCGCACCTCCAGGAAGAGGTTGGGCCGGTCGAAGCCCGCGACGACCTGGAGGGGGTCGCGCATGCCGAGGGAGGCGGCGATGTCGTGGCGGACGGGCGGCGCGGCGGTGGCGGTGAGGGCGAGCACCACGGGGTGGCCGAGGCGCTCGACGGCGGCGCCGACGCGGCGGTACTCGGGCCGGAAGTCGTGGCCCCAGGTGGAGACGCACTGGGCCTCGTCGACGACCAGCAGGCGGGGGCCGAGCCGGGCCAGGCGCTCCACCACGTCGTCGCGGGCGAGCTGCTCGGGGGCGAGGAAGAGGAACTCGGCGTCGCCGTGGCGCACGGCCCGCCAGGCGGCCTCGGTCTCGCGGGCGTTCTGCGCGGAGTTGACGGCGACGGCGAGGGCGTCGGGCGAGCCGCGGCCGAGCAGGCCGGCGACCTGGTCGCGCTGGAGGGAGATGAGCGGGGAGACCACCACGGTCGGGCCGGGGACGAGGAGGGCGGGCACCTGGTAGACGGCGGACTTGCCGGCGCCGGTGGGCATGACGACGAGGGTGTCGCGGCCCGCGAGGACGGCCTCCGTGGCGGGGAGCTGGCCGGGCCGCAGGTCCGTCCAGCCGAAGACCTCCCGAGCGGTGGCGCGCAGCCGGTCCCCGGGTTCGCCGGGCGGCTGCCGGTGGGGCATCGCGGCCTCCCGCGGGTCGGGTACGGCGCGGACGGTGCCGTCCGCGCGGCGGGCGTCGCTTACCCGGGGCGGGGGGCGGGAAACAGGGTCGGCGGGCGGGGGGAGACAGGGCGGGAGGGCGGGAGGAAGCAGCGCCGGGAGGGCGGGAGGAAGCAGCGCCGGGAGGACGGGAGGAAGCAGGGCGGGGCAGGGCGGGAGGGAGCAGGGCGGGAGGGAGCAGGGCGGGAGGGAGGAAACAGGATGGGCGGGCGGGAGGAAGCCGCGCCGGGAGGGGCGGGGAGCAGAGCCAAAGGGAGGGGCCGGGCGGCGGAGGCGGTGGTGCGGAGTCCTTGCGCGGGGTGCCCCGCACTCCTAGCATCACGCGTGTGACACATCTGGTGTCACACACGGCGCGCGGACGGCCGGACACGGCGCACGGCGCCGGGACGCGCCGGACGCCACGGCCGGGCCGCGCGGCCGCGGAGGGGAGCAGGCATGGACGGCACCGGCACTCCCCCCGACCCGCAGCGGCCCCCGGGACCGCGGGGACCGGCCGGAGCGCAGGACCCCCCGGTTCCCCCCTCTCCCCCGGCCGGCCCCCCGTCCGGACCCCTGGCCGGGGTGCGCGTGGTGGAGCTGGCCGGGATCGGCCCGGGCCCCTTCGCCGCGATGCTGCTGGCCGACCTGGGCGCCGACGTGGTCCGGGTGGACCGCCCCGGTCCAGCCCCCCTCGGCGTCGAGCCGGCGCAGGACGTGACCAACCGCAACAAGCGGTCCGTGCTGCTCGACCTCAAGGCCCCCGACGGCCCGGGCCTGCTGCTGGACCTCGCCGAACGCGCCGACGTCCTCGTCGAGGGCTGGCGGCCGGGTGTCGCCGAGCGCCTCGGCGTCGGCCCCGGGCCCTGCCTGGCCCGCAACCCCCGGCTGGTGTACGGGCGGATGACCGGCTGGGGCCAGGAGGGCCCGCTGGCCCCGTACGCCGGGCACGACATCGGCTACATCGCCACCGCGGGCGCCCTCGGGCTGGTCGGGCCGCCCGACGGCCCGCCCGCGATCCCCGCCAACCTGCTGGGCGACTACGCGGGCGGCTCCCTCTACCTCGTGGTCGGCGTCCTCGCCGCCCTGCACCACGCCCGCGCCACCGGCGCCGGCCAGGTGGTGGACGCCGCCGTCGTGGACGGCACCGCGCACCTGGGGTCGATGCTCTGGGGCCTGCTGGGCGCGGGCGCCTGGCAGGACCGGCGCGGGGTGAACCTGCTGGACGGCGGCTGCCCGTACTACGCCGTGTACGCGACCGCCGACGGCGGCTGGATGGCCGTCGGCGCGCTGGAGGAGCGGTTCTACGCGGAGTTCGCGAAGCTGCTCGGCCTCGGCGGGGACGCGCCCGACCGGGGCGACCCGGCCCGCTGGGACGAGCTGCGGGAGCGGATCGCGGCCCGCTTCGCCACCCGGACGCGGGCAGAGTGGACGGAGGTCTTCGAGGGCACCGACGCCTGCACGGCGCCGGTCCTGTCGCTGCGTGAGGCGGCGGCCCACCCGCACCTGCGGGCCCGGGGCACCTTCACCGAGCACGGCGGACTCCCCCAGCCGGCGCCGGCCCCGCGCTTCTCCGCCACCCCGGGGTCGCTGCGGCGTCCCCCCGCCCTGCCCGGCGCGGACAGCGCCGAGGTGGCCCGCGACTGGGGGCTGCCCGGCCTGCACCGGCCCCCCTCCTGAGGCCTCCCCGCCCCCGGCGCACCCGTCCCCGGCGCACCCGCCCCCGACGCCCCGCACCACCGACGCCCCGCACCACCGACGCCCCGCACCACCGACGCCCCGCACCACCGATGCCCCGCACCACCGATGCTGCGAAAGGCGGCGACGTTGACACCGGAAGCCTTCGTGTACGAGGCCGTCCGCACCCCGCGCGGGCGCGGCCGGTCCTCCGGCGCGCTGCACGGCACCAAGCCCGTCGACCTGGTGGCCGGCCTGGTCCACGAGCTGCTGCGCCGCCTCCCCGGGCTGGACCCGGCGGGGATCGACGACCTCGTCCTCGGCGTGGTGACCCCGGTCGGCGACCAGGGGGCCGACCTGGCCCGGACGGCGGCGCTGGCCGCCGGGCTGCCGCACACCGTGGCGGGCGTCCAGGAGAACCGGTTCTGCGCCTCGGGGCTGGAGGCCGTCAACCTGGCCGCCGCGAAGGTCCGCTCCGGCTGGGAGGACCTGGTGCTGGCGGGCGGCGTGGAGTCGATGTCCCGGGTGCCGATGGGCTCCGACGGCGGGGCCTGGGCCATGGACCCGATGACCAACCACACGACCGGATTCGTGCCGCAGGGCGTCGGCGCCGACCTGATCGCCACCCTGGAGGGCTTCACCCGCACGGACGTGGACGCCTACGCCGCCGGGTCGCAGGCGCGGGCCGCGCGGGCCTGGGCCGAGGGCCGGTTCGCCCGCTCGGTGGTCCCGGTGCGGGACCGCAACGGCCTGACCGTGCTCGACCGCGACGAGCACCTGCGGCCCGGCACCACCGTGGACGGCCTGGCCGCGCTCAAGCCGTCCTTCGCCGACGCCGGGGAGCTGGGCGGCTTCGACGCGGTCGCGCTCCAGACGTACCACTGGGTGGAGCGCATCGACCACGTCCACACCGCCGGCAACTCCTCCGGGATCGTCGACGGCGCCGCCCTGGCCGTCGTCGGCTCCCGGGAGGCCGGTGAGCGGTACGGCATGGCGCCGCGGGCCCGGATCCTCTCCGCCGCGGTGTCCGGGGCCGACCCGACGATCATGCTCACCGGCCCGGCCCCCGCCGCCCGCAAGGCGCTGGCCAGGGCCGGGCTGACGGCGGACCGGCTGGACCTGGTGGAGGTGAACGAGGCCTTCGCCGCCGTGGTGCTGCGCTTCGCCCGCGACCTGGGCCTGCCGCTGGAGAAGGTCAACGTCAACGGCGGCGCCATCGCGCTCGGCCACCCGCTGGGCGCCACCGGCGCCATGCTCCTCGGCACCCTCGTCGACGAGCTGGAGCGGCGCGACCAGCGCTACGGGCTGGTGACGCTCTGCGCCGGCGGCGGCATGGGCATCGCCACCGTCGTCGAGCGCCTGCGCTGACGCGCCCGGCACCCGCCCCCTCGCCCGTTCCGGCACCCGGTCCCGCACGCCCGCCCCGTTCCCGTCCCCCCGCAGATCCGGAGAGGTCCCCGTGTCCGAGAGCGCCATCCGCTGGGAGCAGGACGCCGACGGCGTCGTCACCCTCGTCCTGGACGCCCCGGGACAGTCCGCCAACACCGTGGGCGTCGCCTTCACCGACGCCCTGGAGGCGGCCGTCGACCGTCTGGAGGCCGAGCGCGGCTCCGTCCGCGGCGTCGTCGTCACCTCCGCCAAGAAGACCTTCCTCGCCGGCGCCGACCTGCGCGAGCTCATGGCCGCCACGCCCGAACGGGCCGGCGAGGTGTTCGCCTCCTCGATGCGCTTCAAGCGGCAGCTGCGCCGCCTGGAGACCCTGGGGCGGCCGGTGGTGGCGGCGCTCAACGGCGCGGCGCTCGGCGGCGGACTGGAGCTGGCGCTCGCCTGCCACCACCGGATCGCCCTGGACGCCCCCGGCTCGCGGATCGGCCTGCCCGAGGTGACGCTGGGCCTGCTGCCGGGCGGCGGCGGGGTGGTGCGCACCGTGCGGCTGCTCGGCATCGCCGACGCCCTCCTGAAGGTCCTGCTGGAGGGGCAGCGGTACCGGCCGCGGGCGGCCCTGGAGGCGGGGCTGGTGCACGCGGTCGCCGCCGACCGGGAGGAGATGCTGGCCCGCGCCCGCGCCTTCGTCGACGCCCACCCCGACGCCGTCCAGCCGTGGGACGCCCCCGGGTACCGGATCCCCGGCGGCACCCCGGCCACGCCGTCGCTCGCCGCGCAGCTGCCCGCGTTCCCCGCGCTGCTGCGCGCGAAGCTGAACGGCGCCCCCTACCCGGCGCCGCGGAGCATCCTGGCGGCGGCCGTGGAGGGCGCCCAGGTGGACCTGGGGACGGCGATGGAGGTCGAGGGCCGGTACTTCACCGAGCTGGCCTGCGGGCAGAACGCGAAGAGCATGACCAAAACGTTCTTCTTCGACCTGCAGGCCGTCGAGTCCGGCGCGGCCCGGCCCGCCGGCGTGGAGCGGCGCGCGGTGCGCCGGGTGGCGGTGCTGGGCGCGGGCATGATGGGCGCCGGGATCGCGTACTCCTGCGCGCGGGCCGGGATCGAGGTGGTGCTCAAGGACGTCACCGCCGAGGCCGCCGAGCGGGGCCGGGCGTACTCCCGGGGGCTGCTCGACAGGGCGGTGGCCCGGGGCCGCACCACCGGGGAGGAGCGGGACGCGCTGCTGGCCCGGATCACGCCGACCGCCGACACCGCCGACCTGGCGGGCTGCGACGCGGTGATCGAGGCCGTCTTCGAGGACCCGGCGCTGAAGCACCGGGTGTTCCGGGAGGCCGAGTCGGTCGTCGCCCCCGACGCGCTGCTCTGCTCCAACACCTCCACCCTGCCGATCACCCTCCTGGCGGAGGGGGTGCGGCGGCGCGCGGACTTCGTCGGCCTGCACTTCTTCTCGCCGGTGGACCGGATGCCGCTGGTGGAGATCGTCCGGGGCCGGGAGAGCGGCGACGAGGCCATGGCCCGGGCGTTCGACCTGGTGCGGCAGATCCGCAAGACGCCGATCATGGTCAACGACTCCCGCGGGTTCTTCACCTCGCGGGTCATCGGGCACTTCGTCAACGAGGGCGTGGCGATGGTCGGCGAGGGCGTCGATCCCGCGTCGGTCGAGCAGGCCGCCGCCCAGGCCGGATACCCGGCGAAGGTGCTGGCCCTGATGGACGAGCTGACGCTGACCCTGCCGCGGCGCATCCGCGAGGAGACGCGGCGGGCGGTGGAGGAGGCCGGGGGCACCTGGGAGCCGCACCCGGCGGACGCCGTCGTGGACCGGATGGTCGGGGAGTTCGGCCGCACCGGGCGCAGCGGCGGCGCCGGCTTCTACGACTACGAGGGCGGGCGGCGGGCCCGGCTGTGGCCGGGGCTGCGGGAGCACTTCGCCCGTCCGGGCGCGGCGGCGGTGCCGTTCCGGGACCTGCAGGAGCGGATGCTCTTCGCCGAGGCGCTGGACGCGGTGCGCTGCCTGGAGGAGGGCGTCGTCACCTCGGTCGCGGACGCCAACATCGGCTCGGTCCTCGGCATCGGCTTCCCCGCGTGGACCGGCGGGGTGCTGCAGTACGTCGACGGCTACCCGGGCGGCCCGGCCGGCTTCACGGCGCGCGCCCGCGCGCTGCAGGCGGCGTACGGGGACCGCTTCGCCCCGCCGCCGCTGCTGCTGGCGACGGCGGGACGCGGCGGCCTGCTGGCCGACGCCGGGGGCGGCCCGGGCCGCCCGGCGCAGGGCTCCGCACGGGACTGACACGCCGTCGGCGGGGCCGGCGCGCGGGTGGGCGGGGAACCGGCGGACCGGCGCGGGCGTCGCAGGGGCATGACGGAGAGAACCGGGCGGGTCGTCCTCGCCCTCGCACTGGCCGGCGGGGTGCTCACGGGCTGCGCCCGCGCCGACGGGGCGGCCGCGCCCGCAGGCACGGTGGCGCCCGGCGGGTCCGCGGCCTTCGACCTCTTCACGCACTGCGGGATCGACGAGGCCCGGATCGGGGCGGCCTGGTTCGAGGCCGAGGAGCCGCTCTCCGACGGGTCCGGCAACCCGCCCGCGGGGTGGGGCAACCCCGTCCAGCACGGCACGATGACCCTGCGGTCCGCGGCGGAGGCCGTCTTCACCGACGACGCGGGGCACCGGGTCGTGTTCCGCGTCCGGCCGGGGGCGACCGGCTTCAAGCGCCTCTGTGCCTGACGGGGGGCCGGGCGCCCCGCTCAGGGCCGCTCCCTCCCGGAGGCCTCGACCTCCTCCCGGAGGGAGCGCTGGAAGGCCGTGACCAGGGCCTGGACGAGCACGGGCTGGATGTGCTCGGTGAGGGCGCGCATCCGCTCGACCTCCTCGGGGCTGTGGTCCTCCTCGCGGTAGGGGCGCCACACGGTGTCCCGGAAGAGCTGCTGGAGCTCGTGGGCGACCGCGCGGGTGTGCCGCTGGACGACGTCGCGGGTGGCGAGGATGGTCTCCATGGGGAACGGCACCTCCAGCAGCCGCACCCCGAGGTGGAGGACGCCCGGCAGGACGCGCAGCGTGCCGGGGTCGTCCGTGCGCTCCAGGACCCCCATGGCGGCCAGCCGGTCCAGGTCGCCGTCGGAGAGCGGGCGGCCGGCCCGCCGCTCCAGCCGGTCCCGGGTGGTGTCCTCGGCGGCGGCGGGCGTCCAGGAGGCGACCAGCGCGCGGTGGATGGCGAGGTCCTCGGGTGCGGTGTCCTCGGGGAGCTGCTCGAGGTAGCGCTCGATGGCGGCGAGGGTGAGCCCCTGGTGCCGGAGCTCCTCGATGAGGGCGAGCCGGGCCAGGTGCGCGGGCCCGTACCGGCCGACGCGGCGGGGGCCGAGGACGGGCGGGGGCAGCAGGCCCCGGCTGCCGTAGAAGCGGACCGTCCGCACGGTGGTGCCGGCGCGGGCGGCCAGCTCGTCCACGGTGAGGGCGGGCAGGGGCGCGGCGGCGGGCTCCCTGCCGGGCCCCGCGCCGGCGGCGGGACCGCCGGCGGGATCGGCGGCGGGATCGGCGGCGGGATCGGCGGGGGCGGACGCGGACGTCGTCATCGGCGGCTCTCGCTCTCCGTGGGCGGGTGGGGCGCGGGTCCGCCGCGCCGGTCCCCCTGCGGCGGTGCCGCTGTTCCGGCGGCAGTCTGGCACTCCCCCGGCGGCGGGTCCACTCCCCCGGCCCGCGCGCACGGCGGGGGCGGAGTCGGCGTCCCCGCTCTGGGCAGGAGAGCCGCGAGAGGCAGCGACGGCATCCGAGGAGGAGCGCGATGGCATCGGCAACACCGGCGGGCGAGGACCGCAGGATCCTGGACCGGATCGGGGACATGGTCGCCGCGGAGAAGGACCTGCGGGAGCAGGTCGCCGAGGGCCGGGCGGAGGGCGACGACGTCCGTGAGCGGCTCGCGGCGCTGGAGGTCGAGCTCGACCGGTGCTGGGACCTGCTGCGGCAGCGCCGCGCCCGGGAGGAGTTCGACGAGGACCCGGGGCAGGCCAGGGCGCGGCCGGCCTCGGAGGTGGAGGACTACCTGTCCTGAGCGGGTGCCGGACCGGGCCCGTCCCGGTCCGGCCCGGCCCGGGGGCGGCCCCGGCACGCTCAGGCCAGCGGGTCGTCGGCGCCGTAGGGGCGCAGCCGCAGGGTGCGCGCGTCCCGCTCCACGATGTGCTCGGCGCGGGAGAGCAGCACCTCGACGCTGTCCCGCCCGACGTGGACGAAGCGGCCGGTCAGCCGGTCGAAGCGGCCGCGGGCGGCGTCCGCCAGCACCCCGACCGTGTACGGGATGCTGCCCCACTCCTGGCGGTCGGCGAACATCGGCATGCCGGCCGTCATGTCGGTGGCGACCGCGCCGGGGCTGATGTCGAGGATCACCACGCCGTGCTGCCGCAGCGAGTCGGCGATGTTGTCGCTGAGCCGGAGCAGGGCGGCCTTGGAGGTGGCGTAGGCGGTGTAGTGCCCGTCGGGGCGGACGGCGAAGCCGGAGTTGAGGTTGAGCACCCGGCCGCGGCCCCGCGCGACCATGCCGGGGAGGACGGTGCGCAGCAGGTTGTAGGGCCCGCGCAGGTTGGTCTCCACCACCTGCCACCACTGGCCCGGGTCGGTCTCCCAGAGCGGCACCTCGGCACCGTCGACCTGTCCGGCGTTGTTGACGAGCAGGTCGACGGGGCCGAGGTCGCGCTCGACGGTGCGGACGGCCTCGCGGACGGCGGCGGGCCGGGTGACGTCGGCGGAGACGACGACGCCCCGGGCGCCCTCGCGGACGCAGGCCTTCAGGGTGTCCACGAGGCGGTCGCGGGAGCGTCCCATCAGGCCGACCGCCATGCCCTCGGCGGCGAGGCCGACGGCGACCTCCCGTCCGATGCCGCGTCCGGCCCCGGTGACCAGGGCGACCTGCCCCGCCAGCGAACCCCTGTCCATCGACCTCTCCTCACCGCGTCGTGCGCCCCGGGCGATCCGATCATCGCACAGTGTGACGGATCGTGTGCGTACCGTGGAGGGCGGCACGGGCGATGTCCCCCCGTGCCACCGGGCGGAGTAACGTCAGGTCGGCAGCACGGCCCGGCACACCCCCGCCACCGCGCTGCGCCCACCGGATACGACGAAAGGCAAGTGTGTGAGCGGCATCGGACGCGTCGGCGTGGTCGGCTGCGGCCTCATGGGCTCGGGCATCGCGGAGGTCTTCGCCCGCGCGGGCCTGGACGTGCTGGTCGCCGAGGCGAGCGGTGAGGCGCTGGAGATCGGCCGCACCCGGCTGACCGGCTCGCTGGACACCGCCGTCAGGCGCGGCAAGCTCGCCGAGGAGGAGCGCGACGCGGCGCTCTCCCGGATCGCGTTCACCACCGACCTGGCCGACTTCGCCGACCGCGACCTGGTCGTCGAGGCCGTGGCCGAGCGCGAGGACGTCAAGATCGCGATCTTCCAGACCCTCGACCAGGTGGTGGAGCGGCGGGACGCGATCCTGGCGTCCAACACCTCCTCCATCCCGATCGTGAAGCTCGCCGCCGCGACCAGCCGCCCCGAGCAGGTGCTGGGTCTGCACTTCTTCAACCCGGCGCCGGTGCAGAAGCTGGTCGAGGTCATCCCGACCCTCACCACCGCGCCGGAGACCGCGGCCCGCGCCGAGGCGTTCGCCGTCGAGGTGCTCGGCAAGGAGCCGATCCGGGCCCGCGACCGGGCCGGCTTCGTGGTCAACGCCCTGCTGGTGCCGTACCTGCTCTCCGCGGTGCGGATGTTCGAGTCCGGGGTGGCCACCGCCGAGGACATCGACAAGGGCATGGAGGCTGGCTGCGCCCACCCGATGGGCCCGCTGCGGCTGTGCGACCTGATCGGCCTGGACACCATCGTCTCCATCGCGGAGTCGATGTACGACGAGTACAAGGAGCCGCTGTACGCCGCTCCCCCGGTGCTGCTGCGCATGGTCGACGCGGGCCTGCTCGGCCGCAAGTCCGGCCGCGGCTTCTACGACTACACCGCCGGGCGCTGAACCGGCGCCCGCGCCCCCGCCGCGCGAGGTGCGCGGCCGGGGGCGCGGGGGCGGGTACGGCTCAGGAGGCGGGCGCGGCCTGGGCGTAGTGGTCCCGGACCAGGCGGGAGAACGCCTTGAGCCGGTCGCGGTGCACCGCCGTCGCGTTGTAGTGGATGTTGCCCCCCACCTGCGGGTGGCGGCCGCAGAGGTCGAGGTGGCGGGAGAGCTCCGCCGGGTCCTGCCAGGCGGCGGACTGCGACGGGTCGCCCGCGCGGTAGACGGCCTCGCCGACGTACAGCCGCACGCCGGTGCCGTCCACCTGGCGCGCCCACCAGTCGACCAGCACCCGGTAGTCGGCGGCGGCGAAGCCGATCTGCCAGTACAGCTGGGGGGCGACGTAGTCGACCCAGCCCTCGCGGATCCAGCGGCGGACGTCCGCGTACAGGTCGTCGTAGGCCTGCACCCCGGCGGTGGTCTCCGAGCCGGCCGGGTCGGCGGAGCGGTTGCGCCACACCCCGAAGGGGCTGACGCCGAACACGGCCTCCGGCCGGGTCCGCCGGACGCGGTCGTGGACCTCCTCCACCAGCAGGTCGACGTTGCGGCGGCGCCAGGCGGAGCGGCCCAGCCCGCCGCCGTGGGCGTCGTAGGAGGCGTCGTCGTCGAAGCGCTGCCCCTTGACCGGGTACGGGTAGAAGTAGTCGTCGAAGTGGAGCCCGTCCAGCGGGTAGCGGCCGACCGCGTCCAGGACCGACTCCACGACGTGCTCCCGCACCTCGGGCACGCCCGGGTCGTAGTAGAGCCTCCCCCCGTGGCGGACCACCCAGTCGGGGTTGCGGCGGGCCGGGTGGGCGGGGTGCAGCGCGTCGAGGCGGTCGTCGGTGCTGATCCGGTAGGGGTTGCACCAGGCGTGCAGCTGCAGGCCGCGGCGGTGGGCCTCCTCGACGGCGGTGCCCAGCGGGTCCCAGCCGGGATCGCGGCCCTGGGTGCCCGTCAGGTACTTCGACCAGGGCTCGCAGGGGGACGGCCAGAAGGCGTCGGCGGCGGGCCTGACCTGGAGGAAGACCGCGTTGAGGCGGTTGCGGGCGGCCATGTCGAGGATGCCGGCGAGCTCGGCGTACTGGGCGTCGGCGCTCAGGCCGGGCTTGGACGGCCAGTCCGTGTTGGCGACGCTCGCCGCCCACAGGCCGCGCATCTGCGGGCCGTCGGAGCGGTGGCGCGGCGGACGGCGGGCCGGCCGCGGTGCGGGGCGTGCGGCCGGTGCGGTCGCGGCGGCGGGCCCGGCGGACCCGGTGGACAGCAGGAGGCCGACGGCGGCGGCCGCGCCCGAGGCGAACAGCCCGCGGCGGGTCGGGCCGGCCGGCCGCGCACCGCCCGCGGTCCGCGCCCCGTCCCCGGTCACGGCCTGCGCACGGCCCTGTGCACGGGTCCGCCGGCCGGCGCCCGCTCCTGACCCGGCGTCCGTTCCGGACCCGTCGTCCGTCGGGGCCCCGGTTCCCGTTGCGGCTGCGGCGTCCGTTCCCGTGGAGTGCGGTGGCATGGTTCCCCCGGTCCTGGGCGGTGTCTCCGTCGTCGCATGGTCCGTCGACGGGCGGCCGGGGGGCAATCCGCCGCACGGGTGCGCCCCGGAGTTCACTCCTCCGGGGCGCACCGGTGTGCGCCGGGACGGCGCCTCACGCGGGGTCAGCCGGTGACGGCCCGGTAGGCGTCGACCATGCCGTGGCCGTAGAAGCCGTTGTAGGACGCGGTCCCCTCGCAGACGGCGTCGGCGGTGCCGTCGCTGTTGATGTCGTACGGGGCCGGGCAGGCCACCGGGTCGGCCTCGCGCTCCAGCAGGCCGGCGATGACGTGCGGGGAGGCGCCGGGGTGGGTGCTCTTCAGCAGCGCCGCGACGCCGGCCACGTGCGGGGAGGCCATCGAGGTGCCGTTGAGGTAGGCGTAGCCGCCGCCCGGCATGGTGGAGAGGATGCCGCCGCTGGTGGCCGGGGCCTGCGGGGGCTGGTAGGCGGTGCGGTCGCCGCCGGGGGCGGTGACGTCGATGACGTTGCGGCCGAAGTTGGAGTACGACGACTTCAGGTTCTTCGCGCCGGTGGCCGACACCGTCACCACGTCCGGCAGGGCGGCGGGGAGGTCCAGGCAGGCGTGCGGGTTGACCGTGCGGGTGACGGCGGTGCCGTCGTCGGGGCTGGTGGCGTCGTCGATCGTCCGGGAGAGGTCCCAGCGCTCGTTGCCGGCGGCGGCGACGTTGAGGGTGCCGCGGCCGGTGGCGTACGCGGCGGCGCGGCGCACCGACTGCACGATCGCCTTCTGGTCCGAGTCCTCCAGGCAGTTGAAGTACCACGGATCGATGTAGTAGCTGTTGTTGGTCACGTCGACGTGGTGCTCGCCGGCCCAGACGAAGCCGCAGACCACGGCCTCCGGGTAGAAGAAGCTCCCGGTCGGCTCGGACACCTTGATGGCCGCGACCCGGACGCCGGGCGCGACACCGGTGACGCCCAGGCCGTTGCGGGCGGCGGCGATGGTGCCGGCGACGTGGGTGCCGTGGTAGTAGCCGGGGGCGCCGGTGGTGGGCCGCCAGGCGCCGGCGGTGGTGTCGGGGGCGCCGGAGACGCAGTTGACGGAGTCGGCGGCGTCGAAGTTGGGTGCCAGGTCGGGGTGGGTGTCGTCGACACCGGTGTCCACCACGCCGACGAGGACGCTGCGGCTGCCGGGGTTCACGGCCTGGGCCCGGTCGGCCCCGATGGTGCGGATGTCCCACTGGAGGGGCTCCAGGGGCTCCGCGCCGGCGGGGGCGGCGTCGGAGGCCCGCTCGGCCTCCTGGGCGCCGAGGGAGACCGGGTCGGTCTCCAGGGCGGGGGTGAGCGGGGCGGTGCGGGTGGCGCCGACGGAGTCGAAGAGGTGGGTGGCCCGCAGGGTGGCGGCGAACGCGGGGTTCGCGGAGTGCGCGACCACCACGCCTATCTGCTCGTACGCGTGGACCACGGTGCCGCCGGCGCGGGCGATCTGCGCCTCGGCGGTGAGGGCGGCGTCGTGGCCGGCGCCGGTGTTGACGACGTAGCTGAGCAGCGGGCCGTCGGCGGCCTGCGGTTCTGCGGCCCGGGCGCCGGCCGGCAGTGCGGTGAGGGCCGCGGCCGTGGTGAGGCCGATCAGCGCCGAGGCGGTGCGCCGGTACCGGGTGGGGGCCGGGCGCAGCCGTGCGAGAGAGCGCAGGTCCATGCGTGGTCTCCAGTTCGTCCGCGCAGACGGCCGCGGACCTGGTGTCCACGGCCGGGCGGATGACATGTGAAGGTAAAGCAGGGACCACGGGTCGCTCAAGGGTGCGGACGGCACACGCGCGTCCGGATACGGAGCCGCCCCGTCCGGTACTCCCGGACGGGGCGGCTCCCGTGACGTTCCGCCGGCTCGGGCGGTCAGGCCCCGCGCAGGACGGCGCCGGTGCGGGCGACGGCCTCCGCCACGGCGGCGTCGCGGGCCGCGGACGCCTCCTCGGCGGTCAGCGTGCGGTCCGGGGCGCGGAACCGCAGCGCGTACGCCAGCGACTTGCGCCCCTCGCCGAGCTGCTCGCCGGTGAAGACGTCGAACAGGCGCAGCGACTCCAGCAGCGGCCCGGCGCCGGCCCGCAGCGCGGCCTCGACGTCGGCAGCGGGCACGGAGGCGTCGACCACGAGGGCGACGTCCTGGGTGGCCACCGGGTAGGCCGACACGTGCGGCGCGGTGACCGGCTCCTCGCCGTCGGCGGAGAGCAGGTCGAGGTCGATCTCCATCGCGCAGGTGCGCTCCGGCAGGCGCATCGCCTTGACCACGCGCGGGTGCAGCTCGCCCGCGTGCCCGACGAGCCGCTCGGTGCCGTCGGCACCGGCCACCAGCAGGGCGGCGCAGCGGCCGGGGTGCCACGGGGCGTGCTGGTCCTGGCGGACGATCAGCTCGACCCCGGCGGCGCGGGCCACGGTGCGGCCCGCCTCGACCGCGTCCGCCCACAGGGCCGGGCGGCCCTGCCCCCACCAGCCGGCGGGCTCGCGCTCGCCGGCCAGCGCCACCGCGACGCGGCGCGGCTGGTGCGGCAGCGCGGCGTCGAGGGCGGCGAGCTCCTCGTCCGTGGGGCGGCGGTCGACGGGCGGCCGGGGGGCCGTCGTCCGCTCGTCGCGGGGACGGAAGACCAGGCCGGTCTCGAAGAGCGCCACGTCGCCGCTGCCCCGGCTGACGTTGCGGTGCAGCGTGGCGAGGAGGCCCGGCAGCAGCGTGGTGCGCAGCGCCGGCTCCTCGTGGTTGAGCGGGTTGACCAGCTTCACCGTGGTGCGGCGCGGGTCGTCCGCGTCCAGGCCGAGGGCGTCGAACGCGGCCTCGCCGAGGAACGGGTAGTTCTGCACCTCGACGTGGCCCGCGGCGGCCAGCGCCCGGCCGACGCGGCGCAGCCTGCGCTGGGCGGCGGTCAGGCCGCGGCCCGGCGGGACCTGCGGCATCCGGGAGGGCACGTTGTCGTAGCCCTCCAGCCGGATGACCTCCTCGGCCAGGTCGTTGGGGTCGGTGAGGTCGGGGCGCCAGCTCGGCGGGACGACGGTGAGGACGTCCGTGCCGGAGACGGAGCAGCCGACCTCCTGCAGGCGCCGGGTGACGGTCTCGCGGCCGTACACCGTGCCGGCGACCCGGTCGGGGTGGTCGGCGGGGATCGCGAGGGTGCGGTCCGGCTGCGGGGCGACGACGTCGGTGACGCCCCCGCCCGCGGTGCCGCCGGCGATGAGGACCAGCAGGTCCACGGCGCGCTGGGCGGCGGCCGGGGCGGCCTGCGGGTCGACGCCGCGCTCGAACCGCTTGGCCGCCTCGGAGGACAGCTTGTGGCGGCGGGCGGTGCGGGCGACGGAGACCGGGTCGAAGTGGGCGGCCTCGATCACCACGTCGGTGGTGCCGAGCACCTGGCCGCTCTCCGCGTCCACGGCGTGGTCGGCGATCTCGGTGGAGGCGCCGCCCATGACGCCGGCCAGGCCGATGGGGCCCGACTCGTCGCAGATGAGCAGGTCGCCGGCGTCGAGGACGCGCTCGGTGCCGTCCAGGGTCCGCAGCTTCTCGCCGGCCCGCGCGCGGCGCACCGAGACGGTGCCGGCCAGGCGCGACCGGTCGTAGGCGTGCAGCGGCTGGCCGATCTCCAGCATCACGTAGTTGGTGACGTCGACGGTGAGCGACACCGGCCGCATGCCGGCCTTCTGCAGGCGGCGCTGCATCCAGATCGGCGAGACGGCCGACGGCTCGATGCCGCTGACCGTGCGGGCGGTGAAGCGGTCGCAGCCGGCGGCGTCCTCGACGCGCACCGGGTATCCGTCCGCGTTGGCCTGCGGCACGTCCAGCAGCGCCGGGTCGGCGAGCGGGAGGCCGTAGGCGGTGGCGGCCTCGCGGGCGACGCCGCGCATCGACAGGCAGTAGCCGCGGTCGGGGGTGACGGCGATGTCGAGGACCTCGTCGACCAGTTCCAGCAGCTCGATCGCGTCGGTCCCGGGCACGGTCTCCCGCGGCAGCACGATGATGCCGTCGTGGTCGTCGCCCATGCCCAGTTCGCGGGCCGAGCAGATCATGCCCTCGGAGGTCTTCCCGTAGGTCTGCCGGGCGGCGATCGGGAACGGGCCGGGGAGGACGGCGCCGGGGAGGACCA
Organism: Streptomyces sp. NPDC001380; assembly: GCF_042895785.1. Lineage (NCBI taxonomy): Bacteria > Bacillati > Actinomycetota > Actinomycetes > Kitasatosporales > Streptomycetaceae > Streptomyces > Streptomyces sp. NPDC001380. The sequence continues at coordinate 544,414 of NZ_JBIAWP010000001.1, forward strand.
CGACGACCTTGTCGCCGACGGCGAAGTTCCGCGCGCCGCAGACGATGTTCTGCGGCTCACCGGTGCCGTTGGCGTCGCCGACGTCGACCTGGCAGTACCGGATCGGCTTCTTGAAGCCCGTCAGCTCCTCGATCGCCAGCACCCGGCCGACGACCAGGGGGCCCTTGAGGTCGGCGCCGAGCTGCTCGACGGTCTCGACCTCCAGGCCGGCGGCGACCAGCCTGGCGGCGACGTCGCGGCCGGTCTCGCCGGCCGGAAGGTCGACGTACTCCCGCAGCCACGAAAGCGGGACCCGCATCAGATCTCCATCCCGAACGGGAGGGTGAAGCGCACGTCACCCTCGACCATGTCTCGCATGTCCTCGACCCCGCTGCGGTTCATCAGGATCCGCTCCAGGCCGAGGCCGAAGGCGAAGCCGCTGTACCGGTCCGGGTCGATGCCGCAGGCGACCAGCACCCGCGGGTTCACCACGCCGCAGCCGCCCAGCTCGATCCAGCCCTCGGAGGAGCAGGTGCGGCAGGGGCGGTCCGGGTTGCCGACGCTCGCGCCGCGGCACACGAAGCACTGCAGGTCGATCTCGGCGGACGGCTCGGTGAAGGGGAAGTAGGAGGGGCGCCAGCGCTTCTCCAGGTCGTCGCCGAACATCGCGGAGGCGAAGTGCTCCAGGGTGCCCTTGAGGTCGGCGAAGGTGATGCCCTCGTCGACCGCGAGGCCCTCGACCTGCCCGAACACCGGGGTGTGGGTGGCGTCCAGCTCGTCGGTGCGGAAGGTGCGGCCGGGGCAGACCACGTAGATCGGCGGCTCGCCGTGCAGCATGGTGCGGGCCTGCACCGGCGAGGTGTGGGTGCGCAGCACGACCCCGGAGTCGGCGCCGCCGTCGGGCGCGGCCACCCAGAAGGTGTCCTGCATGGTGCGCGCCGGGTGGTCCGGGCCCAGGTTGAGAGCGTCGAAGTTCAGCCACTCCGCCTCGACCTCGGGGCCCTCGGCCACCGTGTAGCCCATGGCCGTGAAGGTGTCCTGGATCAGCTCGGTGAGGGTGGTCAGCGGGTGCCGGGCGCCGAGCGGCGCGCGGTCGTACGGCAGCGTGACGTCCACCGCCTCCTCGACCAGCACGCGGGCGTCCCGCTCCGCCTCCAGCTCCTCGCGGCGGCGGGCCAGGGCCTGGTTGACCGCGCCGCGGGCCTGTCCGACGCGCTTGCCGGCGTCGGCCTTGGCGTGCGGGGGCAGGGCGCCGATCTCGCGGTTGGCCAGGGCCAGCGGGGAGCGGTCGCCCGTGTGCGCGACCTTGACCGCGTGGAGCGCGTCGAGGTCGCCGGCGGCCGCGACGGCCGCCAGGGCCTCGTCGCGCATCCGCTCGACCTCTTCGGGCTTGAGGGCCTCGACCTCGACCGGGTCGTACGACTTGTTGGGTGCCGACATCTCTATCTTTCCCGTGCTCCTGCTCGTCCGTGCTCGGGTGGGGGCGTACCGGGGTGGGTGCGGCCCGGCCCTTCCCTCAGGGTGTGGTCCGAAGGTGTGATCCGCCTGACCTCCCGCGCGGCAGCGCAGGACGCCGCGCGACGCCATCCAGCGAGTCTAGTCGCACCGGGTCGGGGGGCCGGACGGGAAGCCCGCCGGGGCGGCCGACTACAGCATGAAGTCGGGGACCCCGGCGGGCAGCACGAATCGGAAGCGGGCGCCGCCGCCGGGGGCGCGCCCGACGCGGATCGTGCCGCCGTGGGCCTCGACGATGCCCTTGACGATGTAGAGGCCGAGGCCGGTGCCGCCGCGGCGGCTGCCCCGCCAGAAGCGGGTGAACACGCGCGGGATGGCGTCCTCGGGGATGCCGGGGCCCTCGTCGCTCACGGTGACGGCAACCCCTTCCCCGACGCGGCCCTCGACCTCCTCGCGGGCGGCTCCGACCTCGATGGTGACAGTTCCCTCACCGTGGCGCACCGCGTTTTCCAGCAGGTTCCACAGCACCTGGTCGACCTTGTCCGGGTCGGCCCACAGCTGCGGCAGCGGCCCGCCGGCCAGGACGCGGAACCGGCCGGGGGCGGTGCCGGCCGCCGCCAGTGCCTCGGTGTGCCGTTGCACGGCCGCGGCGACGTCGACCACCTGGCGGCGCAGCTCCAGGCGGCCCGCGTCGATGCGGGAGATGTCCAGCAGCTCGGCGATCAGGCGGGTGACCCGGTCGGCGTCGGCGTCGACCGTCTCCAGCATGAGCTTCTTCTGGTCGTCGGTGAAGCGCTCCCACTTGCCGAGCAGCGTCGCCGTGAAGCCCTTGACGCTGGTCAGCGGCGAGCGCAGCTCGTGGGCGACGGTGGCGATCAGCTCGGCGTGGCTGCGCTCGGTGCGGCGGCGGGCCTCGGTGCCGCGCAGCGCCACCACCAGGCGCCGCAGCGGCCCGCAGGGGGCGGCGCGCACGTAGCGGGCGGAGACCAGCACCTCGCGGCCGCCGGGCAGCAGCAGGTTGCGCTCGGGCTGGCGGGTGCGGGTGGCCAGGCCGCCGTAGGGGTCGGTGCACTGCCACCAGCGGCGGCCGTCGAGGTCCTCCAGGGGCAGCACCTCGGCGAAGGGGCGGCCGAGGGCGCGGCGGGGGCTCAGGCCGGTGATGCGGGCGGCGGCGCTGTTGAAGCAGACGACCGTGCCGCGCTCGTCGGCGACCACCAGGCCGTCGGGCAGGTCGTCGGGGTCGACGCCGCCGGGGCCGGCGCCGGGGCGGACGGGCCCGGGGTCGGCGGGGGCGGGTACGGGGTCGGCGGAGCCGGTGCGGGCACGGCCGGCGGTGTCGCGGTCCGGCGTGTCGCGGTCCGGCGTGTCGCGGCGGGGCCCGGCGCACTCCGGGCGGGCGCCCCCCGCACCGAGGGCCTCACCGGTGTCCTGGGACAATCGCTTCCCCCCGCGTGCTGGCCGGCCGGCGGCCGCCCCGTCCTGTGCTCCGGGCGCCGACCCGCCTCACAGTAGCGCCCTAGCCGTCCGCGCGGCACCCTCCCGCCACGCGCTGGGCACGGGCGGACGCGTAGAGGCACACCGCGGCGGCGGTGGCCAGGTTGAGGCTCTCGGCGTGGCCGTGGATGGGCACCCGCACCACCGCGTCGGCCAGCGCCCGGGTCTGCTCCGGCAGGCCCCAGGCCTCGTTGCCGAAGACCCAGGCGGTGGGGCCGCCGAGGGCGCCGGCGTCGAGCTCGGCGTCCAGGTCGCGGTCGCCGGCGCCGTCCGCCGCGAGCACCCGCACCCCGGCCGCGCGCAGGCCGGCCATCGCCGCCTCCACCGGCACGCCGACCGCCACCGGGAGGTGGAAGAGGCTGCCCACGGAGGCCCGCACGGCCTTGGGGTTGTACAGGTCCACCGAGGCGTCGGTGAGGACGACCGCGTCGGCGCCGGCCGCGTCGGCGGTCCGCAGGACGGTCCCGGCGTTGCCGGGGTCGCGGACGTGGGCGAGGACGGCCACCAGCCGGGGCCGGGCCGCCAGCACGGCGTCGAAGGGGGTGTCCACGAAGCGGCAGACGGCGACGATGCCCTGCGGGGTGACCGTCTGGCAGACGTCGGCGATGACCTCGGCGCTGGCGGTGAGCACCGGGACCCCGGCGGCGCGGGCGGCGCCGGTGATGCCGGCGTACCGCTCGTCGGCCTCCGGGGTGGCGTAGACCTCGACCACGGCGTGCCCGCCGGTGCCGGGCAGCGGGCCGTGGGCCACGGCCTCCCGGACCGCCTGCGGGCCCTCGGCGATGAAGCGGCGCTCCTTGGTGCGCTGGGCGCGCCGGGCGAGGCGCCGGGCGGCGGTGACCCGCGGGGAGCGCAGGGAGGTCAGCAGGGGGCCGTGCTCGGGGCGGTCGGTGGTAGCCATGGCGCTTTCTGCGTGGGGTGCCGGGTGCGGGCGGGACGCCGGGTCCGCGGGCGGGACGCCGGGCCCGCCCGGGGGCGGGGGCTCCGGGCGGAGGGGGGTTCCGGGCGGAGAAAGAACGGACCCGCAGGCGCACGCCGGGGCGTGGCTGCGGGTCCGGTCTGCCTCGCGGCGGGCTCGGGCCCGACCGCTCGGGGATGCCTGGATCAGGCGGCCGTGGGGGCGTTCACGTCGGCCGGCAGCGCCTTCTTGGCCACCTCGACGAGGGAGGCGAAGGCGTTGGGGTCGTTGACCGCGAGCTCGGCGAGCATCTTGCGGTCGATCTCGACGTTGGCGGCCTTCAGGCCCTGCACGAAGCGGTTGTAGGTGATGCCGTTCGCACGCGCGGCGGCGTTGATCCGCTGGATCCACAGCTGGCGGAAGTCGCCCTTGCGCTTCTTGCGGTCGTTGTAGTTGTAGACGAGGGAGTGGGTGACCTGCTCCTTCGCCTTGCGGTACAGGCGCGACCGCTGGCCGCGGTAGCCGCTGGCCCGCTCGAGGATGACCCGGCGCTTCTTGTGGGCGTTGACCGCCCGCTTGACGCGTGCCACTGCATTACTCCTTGGGTAGGACCGCGGACGTCTTCACGCGGTCCGCAAATCGAATAGGTCGGGAAGGATCGGCTGGTTCCCGCACCGGCGCTGCGGTGCGGGGCGCGATCACTTGCCGAGAAGCTTCTTGATCTTCTTGGCGTCGGCCGGGGCCATCTCGACCGTGCCGGCGAGGCGGCGGGTCAGCGTCGAGGGCTTGTGCTCGAGCAGGTGACGGCGGCCGGCGCGCTGGCGCACCACCTTGCCGGAGCCAGTGAGCCGGAAGCGCTTGCTGGCGCCGCTGTGCGTCTTGTTCTTCGGCATGTCGCCGTACTCTCCTCGTCGGTCCGCCCCCGCCCGCACACCGTCGGGGCGGGCGGGAGCGCTGGATGGATCTTCGGGTGCCGGGGCGGGGGCCCCGGTACCGAGGTGTTACTCGGCCGGTGCCTGGGCCTCGACCGGCTGCTCGACCTCGGCGGCCTGGGGGGCCTCGGGGGTCTCGGCAGTCTCGGTGCGGCCCTGGCGCTCGGCCTTGCGGGCGGCAGCGGCCTCGCGGGCCTCGGCCATGGCCTCGGTCTTCTTCTTGTGCGGACCGAGAACCATGATCATGTTACGGCCGTCCTGCTTGGGCGAGGACTCGACGAAGCCCAGGTCCTGGACGTCGTCGGCCAGCCGCTGCAGCAGTCGGAAGCCCAGCTCGGGGCGGGACTGCTCGCGACCGCGGAACATGATCGTGATCTTGACCTTGTCGCCCTGCTTGAGGAACCGTACGACGTGACCCTTCTTGGTGTCGTAGTCGTGCGGGTCGATCTTCGGCCGGAGCTTCATCTCCTTGATGACCGTGTGCGCCTGGTTCTTGCGCGCCTCACGGGCCTTCATGGCCGACTCGTACTTGAACTTGCCGTAGTCCATGAGCTTGCACACCGGCGGCCTGGCGGTCGCCGCGACCTCGACGAGGTCCAGGTCGTACTCCTGGGCAAGCTCCAGCGCCTTGGCAAGCGGCACGATGCCGACCTGCTCGCCACTGGGACCGACGAGTCGCACCTCGGGGACGCGAATCCGGTCGTTGATGCGGGGCTCGGTGCTGATGGGGCCTCCTCGGTTGCACCTTTTCCGATGCGGCCGTCGGGCGGCGGTCGCACGTGTCGAATCGACTCACCGGGCGGGACTTCATCCGCGCTGCGCTGCGCGCCGCACCGGGCGCGCACCGCGGACACGAAAAAAGCCCCGCACGATGCACAGGCGGGGCTCCACAACAACCGGAAGCGCCCTCGCGAGCGTGCTCGCGCGGGGCGATAGGCGGCACGGACGCGCAGGGCGTCGGCCGCGGACCGGACCCGTCGACCCGGAGGACGATCGGGTGGGAGACTGACGGGTGGTCCCTGTCGGGATCCCTCGTACGTGGAGCCTCCACTTGCAGGCCGGGCACCTCGTCGGGTGTCTGGCCGGTCAGTCTCGAATCATAGCAGCGTCCGGGGCCCCGGCGTTATTCCGCACCCCGCCGCGTACGCTCGCGGGGAGAGTCCTGACCCGCGGAGACAAGCGAGACCATGAGCACCCAGCCCGACCCCGCCGCCGGCAACGGCGCCCCCGAGCACGACGCCCCCCGGTACGGGGACCCCGAGCACGACGCCCCCCGGCACGACGCCTCCGGGACGGAGGAGGCCGGGAGCGACGCGTCCGGCGCCGAGCGCGACATCGCCGACGTGCCCGCCGTCGAGGTGATCACCACGGTCGCGGTGCACCTGATGAGCGCGGCGGCCGTGAAGTGCGGGCTCACCGAGGACGGCGAGCAGCACAAGGACCTGGACGAGGCGCGCAAGCTGATCACCGCCCTGGCCGGCCTGATCACGGCGAGCGCCCCGGACCTGAGCAACTTCCACGCGGCGCCGCTGCGCGACGGGCTGAAGTCGCTGCAGCTGGCCTTCCGCGAGGCGTCGCTGGTGCCGGACGAGCCGGGCCAGGGGCCGGGCGAGAAGTTCACCGGTCCGGTCTACGCCTGACGCCCGCGGGGGCGTCCGGCGGCCGGACACACGGGGAGGGGCGGGCCCGCCGGGCCCGCCCCTCCCCGTGTGTCCGGCCGCCGTCCTCCAGGGCGTGTGCGCCGCCCTCAGCGCGTGTACAGGGGCTCGCCCGGGACGTCGGCGGCGGCAGGCAGCAGGGCGAGGTCCAGTCCGAGGTCCAGGCGCACCCGCAGCAGCTCGTCCGCGGCCAGCGCGGCAGCGATCCGCTGCGCCGCCCCGCGCACGGCGGCCTCGTCCGCGTCCGGTCCGGGCACCAGGGCGACCACGGCGTCCGTCTGCTCGGCGGGCCGCAGGTAGGCGCGGAGCACGGCCGGCTCGTCGGCGACCACCCGGCGCACCGCCTCCAGCACCTCCGGGTCGCGGGCCGGCGGCACGTGGGCGCGGCCCTCGGCGACGGCCCGCATGGGCGCGCCCGTCAGCTGGTAGGCGACCGGACCGGCCGGGTCCACCAGGAGGGTGTCCGCCCGCTCGGAGTAGGCCGCGAGGACCGCCTGCCGGCCGTGGACCGGCACCGGCCGGGCGTCGGCCCGCCAGCGGGCCAGGGACTCCAGGGAGGTGAAGGCGGGCAGGGCCCGGCGGCCGTCCGGGGCCTCGACCACGGGGACGGCCATGTCGCTGGTCTTCTCCCGTCGCAGGCCGTCCGGTCCGGTCTCGACCTCGCCGAGGACGGCCACCACGGGCACCATGAGGCGGGCCGCGGGGAGCGCGGCCAGCACCTCGGGCCCGGCCGCGGCGGGGTCGTCGGCCCAGCGGGCGAGTGCTGCGGCCAGGTGCGGGTCGGCGGCCCCGCCGTCGCCGGCGAAGCCGGGGTCCGGGATGTTCTTGCGCTCCACGTCCCCGAGGGTATGCGACGGCCGGGCGGCCCTCCCGGGCGGTGCTCACCCGGTTCTCAGGGTTTCCGCAGGAACGCTCCGTACCGTCCCCGTGCATGCGGGCACGGGGATCGGAGATGCTGGCCGGGACGGGCCGCACCGGCGGCGGGCGGCGGGGACGGCGGAGGCGCGGGTGGCGGCGGGGACGGGCACGGCGGCCGGGGCGGCGGATCCGGTTCGGCGCGGTCGCGGCGGTCGCGCCGATCACGGCGGCCGCGGTCGCCGTGGCGGCGGCCGCGAACCGCGGGGCGGTGCCGCGCATGGCAGGTGACACGGCGGGAGGGGGGACGGCCGGGGCGCGGCCGTCGGCGGCCGGGGCGGCGGCGCCGCAGGCGTCCCCGCGCCCCTCCGGGGAGGGGTGGCGGGAGCGGCAGGCCGTGGAGGACCCGGCCGCGTCGGACCCCGCGGTGCCGGACCCGGCGGCGTCCGCCTCCGCGCGTGCCCGGGACGGCGCCGCGGCGGCCGTGGAGCGGGCGGTGCGGGCGGTCGCCGCCCGGGCCCCGGGCGGCCTGGCGGTCGCGGTCGCCGACCTGGCCACCGGCGTGTCCGCCGGGTACGGCGCGACCGGGCGCACCTTCGTCACCGCGAGCATCGCCAAGGCGGACATCCTCGCCGCCCTGCTGCTCCGGGCCGAGGACGCCGGGCGCGGCCTGAGCGCGGAGGAGCGGGAGCGGGCCGCCGCGATGATCCGCCGCAGCGACAACGGCGCCGCCGACGCCCTGTACACCGCGGTCGGGCTGGCCGACGGACTGGACCGGGCCAACCGCACCCTCGGCCTGACCGCGACCACCGCGGGGGGCGACCGCCGCTGGGGCCTCACCGCGACGACCGCCGCCGACCAGCTGGCGCTGCTCCGCGCCGTCTTCGACGGCGGCTCGCCGCTGGGCGCCGCCTCCCGCGCCTACCTGGGCGGCCTGATGGGGCAGGTCGAGGCCGGGCAGGACTGGGGCGTCTCCGCCGCGGCCGACGCGGGCACCGGGCCCCGGCTGAAGAACGGCTGGCTGCCCCGGAGCGCGACGGGCCTGTGGGTGGTGAACAGCATCGGCCTCGTCCGGCACGACGGGCGGCCGCTCCTGGTCGCCGTGCTCTCCGACGGCAGCCCGGCGCTTGCGGACGGGATCTCCCTGGTCGAGTCGGCGGCCGTGGCGGCCGCCGACGCCCTCACCGGTGCACTCGCCGGCGGGGTCGTCGGGGGCCTCACCGGGGGGCTCACCGGCGGTCCGGAGGTCCGGGCCTGAACCGGGCCGGGCCGGGCGGGGGCGGCGGGCCGGGCGGGGCGCCCACCGGTAGGGCGGACGGGCGGCGTCCGCGCCGCAGCAGGGCGCCGAGCAGGAGCAGCAGCAGCCCGGCGGGCACGCGCAGCCGGTCCGCCGGGAGGGCCCCGGACCGGGAGGGGCTCCCCGGCGCGGGGGCGGCCGCCGGGGACGGGCCGCCCCCGTCCGGCACGGCTCCGCGGACCGGTCCGAAACGCAGCCGGGCCGCGGGGACGGGCACGGGCACGGCGGGCTCCGCCCGCATCCGGGCCGCCGCCGCCAGCGCGGCGGGCGGGTCGACCAGGCCGGCGCCCAGCGCGTCGCTGCGGCCGCCGGGCGGCCGCCGGTCCGCGGTCGCCTCCAGGGCGGCGCGGAGCTGCGCGGGGCCGAGGTCGGGGCGGACGGAGCGGAGCAGCGCGAGGGTGCCCGAGACGTAGGCGGCGGCCGCGCTGGTGCCCCAGCCGGTGTAGTAGTGGCGGTCGGGGTCGGCGATCACCACGTCGACGCCGGGCGCCGCGACGGAGGTGTACCAGCGGCGGGTGGAGAAGGCGGCCGGGCGGCCGGCGGCGTCGGCGGCGGCCACCGCGACGACCCCGGGGTGGGCGGCGGGGTAGGAGGACCGGTTGCCGCTGCGGAGGCCGTTGCCCGCCGAGGCCACCAGCGGCACGCCGCGGCTCAGCGCGTACCGGACGGCCGCGTACTCGTCGGGGTCGGCGTGGGCGGTCTCGGCGTCGTCGCCGAGGGAGAGGTTGACGACGTCGGCGCCGTGGTCGACCGCCCAGCGGATGCCCGCCGCGAGGGCGTTGCCGGGGCGGCGGCGGGCGGCGGGGAGCGCCGGGTCGGTGTCCTCCAGGATGACCCGGACCGGGAGGATGCGGGCGTCCGGCGCGATCCCGAGGACCCCGTCCGCGCCGCCGGGCCCGTGGCCGCGTCCGGCGACGACGGCGGCCATGGCGGTCCCGTGCCGGGCCCACGCCGGGTCGCCGGGGCGGGCGCCGGTGCCGACGGTGTCGGTGCCGGGCAGCACGCGCCCCGCGAGGTCGGGGTGGCCCGGGTCGACGCCGGTGTCGAGCACCGCGACGACGGTCCCGGCGCCGCGGGTGGTGCGCCACGCCTCCGCCGCGTGCAGGGCCCGCAGCGGCCACTCGTGGTCGCGGACGCTGTCGGCGGCGGCGGGCGGCGCCGGGGCGGAGGCCAGGACGGTGAGGCAGAGCACGGCGGCGGCGCGGCGGGTCCCGGCGGCGGTCCGGCGGACAGGGGTGTCACGCACGGCGGGCCCCGCTCGGGGGGAGGGCGCCTGACGCACCGCCGCCCGGACTGCCGTGCGCGTCCGGCGTGCCCGCGCGGCCCCGCGTTGCTGCGCGGCCCCGCGTTGCTGCGCGGCCCCGCGTTGCTGCACGGTCCGGCGTTCCTGCACGGCACCGCGTTCCTGCACGGTCCGGCGGGCCCGCGCGGCCCGGTGCGGCGCCCCGGCCCGGCGGGCCGGGGCCGTCCGACGTGCCGCCGGGGCGGGTCACCGGGCGGGTCCGCCGGCCGGGGGGCGGTACCGCCGGGCGGCGTCGAGGGCGCGGTCGAGGGCGGCGCGCACCGCTGCGGCGAGGACGCGGACGGCGGGGCGGAGGCCGGACTCGACGAGGGGGTCGCGGGGGTCGTCGGCGGAGGCGGGACCCGCCGGGACGGGGGCGGCGGTACGCCGGCCGTCGGCGAAGGAGGCGGCGGCCCAGACGACCCAGGGATGCCCGGGGTCGGGCTCGGCGGTCCAGACGGCGGGCGGCGGGGCCGGGCCGGTGGCGGGCGCCTCCGGCGGCGGGGCCGCCGCACCGCCGCCCCCGGCCGGCGGTGCCCCGGCGGGCCGGGCGGCGGCGGGCGGGGGCACGGCGGTCGGGGCGGCCGTGGTGACGACGCCGACCGTGACCAGCCGGGTGCGGGCCGGGTCGGTGTAGGTGGCGCGGAACACCGGCCCGCAGCCGCGCGGGGCGAGGGCGGCGTACAGGTACCGGCCGAGCCCGGCGGGGGTGCACGCGGCGGCGGGGGCGAGCGCGGTGCGGATCCAGGCGGAGCCGTCGGCGGGGTCGATCCGGGGCGGCAGGAGGCTGTCGGCCGGGGCGGTGCGCCAGAGGGCGCGGGCCAGGGCGAGGCGTTCCGCGGTGCCGTCCCCACGGCCCGGGGCCGGGAGGAGGGCGGCCGTGACGCCCGGCCCCAGCAGCAGCCCCAGGCCGGACGCGGCGCAGGCCAGGGCGAGGCCGGTCCGCAGGCGCCGCCGGGCGGCGCGCGGACGGGCCGGGGCCGGAGGCGTGGGCGCGGGTACAGGTGCGGACGCGGCCGGGACAGGGGACGCGGGTGCGGGTGCGGACGCGGCCGGGGACATGGGCGCGGGTGCGGGCGCGGGTGCGGACGTGGGCGGAGGCGCGGGGTGCTCTGCGGGGGCCGGGAGGGCGCGCAGCGGCGGGCGGGGGGCGGGGACGGCGGGGCGGGGCGGTGCCGTCTCGACCTCGCGCACCTGCGGCCACCCCCGTTCCTCGGCGGGCCGTCGGCGGCGCTCCCCGGCGCCCGGCCTCCGCAACTCCGGCGGCCACCCTACGCGGTGGGCGGCGGCCGTGTTCGCCGTTGCCCGGCAGAATCGTTCCTGCAGGGACCGTCCGACTCCTCCCGTCCGGCGGCGGCGGTGTGGCACGCTTCGGCCATGCCGAACTCCGCCGCCGACCGGGCCCGCTACGACCGGGCCACCGCCCACCTGGAGGCGCCACTGGCGGTCGTGGACCTCGCGGCGTTCGACGCCAACGCGGCGGACCTCGTGCGGCGGGCCCATGGCAAACCGGTCAGGGTGGCCAGCAAGTCGGTGCGCTGCCGGGCACTGTTGGAGCGGGTCCTGTCCATGGACGGCTTCGCCGGGGTCATGGGCTTCACCCTGCGCGAGTGCCTGTGGCTGGCCGGGTCGGGCTTCCGGGACGTGCTGCTGGCGTACCCCTCGGCCGACCGGTCGGCCTTCGCCGAGCTGGCGGCCGACCCCGCCATGGCGGCGGCCGTGACGGTGCTGATGGACGATCCGGCGCAGCTGGACCTGGCCGACGCGGCACGGGAGGACGGCCCGGGGGCGGGCGCGGAGATCCGGGTCTGCCTGGAGCTGGACACCGCCCTGCACCTGCTGGGCGGCCGGGTGCGCGTGGGGGCGCGCCGGTCGCCGCTGCGCTCCCCCCAGGAGCTCGCCGACTTCGCCGAACTGGTGCAGAAGCGGCCCGGCTTCCGGGTCGTGGGGCTGATGGCGTACGAGGGGCACGTCGCGGGCGTCGGCGACTCCGTGGCGGGCCGCCCGCTGCGGTCGGGGGCGGTCAGGGCGATGCAGCGGGTGGCGCGGACCGAACTGGCCGTCCGGCGGGCCGCGGCGGTGCGGGAGCTGCGGCGGGTGGCCGACCTGGAGTTCGTCAACGGCGGCGGCACCGGCAGCCTGGAGTCGACGGCGGCGGAGGCGGCGGTCACCGAGGTCGCGGCCGGTTCGGGGCTGTACGCGCCGCGGCTCTTCGACGACTACGCGGCGTTCCGCGCCCGGCCGGCGGCGCTCTTCGCCCAGCCGGTGGTACGCCGGCCCGGTCCGGGCGCGGTGACGGTGCTGGGCGGCGGCTACCCGGCCTCGGGGCCGTCCGGCCGGGACCGGCTGCCGCAGCCGTACCTGCCGGAGGGGCTGCGCTACGACCCGCAGGAGCAGGCGGGCGAGGTGCAGACGCCGCTGCTGGGGGCGGCGGCGGACGGGCTGCGGGTCGGCGACCGGGTGTGGTTCCGGCACGCCAAGGCCGGCGAGCTGTGCGAGCGGTTCGACCGGCTGCACCTGGTGGAGGGCGGCCGGGTGGTGGACTCGGTGCCGACCTACCGGGGCGAGGGCCGGACGTTCCTCTGACGCCCCGCCCCGGCGGGCCGGTCGCACCTGCGGGCCGTCCGCCCCGAAGGAGCGGCCGCCCGCTCCCGGGGGTCCGGCCGCCCGCCGCGGCACGGCCGCCCACCGCGGTCGGGCCGCTCCCGGCGGCCCGTCAGGCGCCGCTGCCGGCGCCGGGTCCCGCGTGGTCGCGGATGCCGGCGACGAGGGAGTCCATGACGGCCTGGGAGGGCGCCTTGTCCACCGCGTCGAAGCCGAGGTGGACGGCGACCAGGGCGCGGCCCGAGCGGTTCGGGAAGACGACCGTCTCCACGTAGCCGTCGTTGCCCGTCCTCGCGTCGACCTTCCAGCGGACGAGGTAGCCGGACCGCCCGGCGACCGTGACCGGCTCAGCTTTGAGCTGCCGGTGTCCGGCGGGCCTGCCGTACGCCTCCTCGGCGGCGGCGGCGATGTCGGCCTTCGCGGCGGCCTCCGGGTTGCCCGCGCCGGCCTTGAGCGTGCTGGTCACCACGCCCGCCAGGCTGCACCCGGCCGGGGACTGCGGGCAGGAGTAGGAGCCGGTGGAGAGGGAGGCGTGGCCGTCGCGGGTGGTGCCGCCGGTCCAGCCGGACGGGACCGGGAGGGCGATGCCGTTCACCGCGTCCACGGCCGTGCGGGGCCCGGAGCCGGTGCCGCCGGACCCCGGGCCGCCGTCGGGGGCGCCGCCCCGGCCGTCCTGGCTGTTCGGGCCGTCCTGGCCGCCGCCGGAGCCGAGGCCGGGCGGGGAGCCGTCCGGAGCGCCGTTCCGGCCGGTCCCGGGCGCGGGGAGGGCCCGCGCGGAGCCGCCGTCGTCACGCATCGCCAGGTAGGTCGCGCCGACGCCCACGGCGCCGCCGACCAGGGCCCCCACCACGGCGGCGACCGCCACCGCGCGGGCGGACCGCCGGGGGCGGTCCGTACCGGAAGGCTGCCCGGCGCCGAAGGGGTGGGCCGGGCCGAAGGGGTGGGCCGGGCCGAAGGGGTGGGCGGCGCCGGGGGGCTGCACCGCGCCGGGGGGCTGCGGCGCCCCCGCGGGCGGAACCGGCCAGGCGACCGGGGAGGCGGGGGCGGGCGGGGCCGTCCACCCGTCCGGCGCACCGGGCGTCCGCGGGACGCCGTCCGTGCGGTCCTCCGGCGGAACACCTCCGGCGAGGGCGGGCGGGACCGCCTCGGGCCCGGACCGGCGGGCGGGATCGGCGGGCCCCGCGGCCGGCCCGGGAGCAGGATCCGCCCCGGCCCCGGACCCAGGCACCGCGCCGGGCTCCGCCCCGGCCTCGTCCGGCGCCTCCGCCGGCTCCGCGGCGGGACCGGCGGCGGCCCCCTCGGGCGGCAGGGGGCGCGTGTCGCCGGTCCAGCCGCTGCCGTCCCACCATCGCAGCCGCCGCCCGGCGGCCGCGCCGTTCTCGCTCGGGTCCGGGTACCAGCCGGACGGAATCGTCGCAGTCACGGTCGGCACCGTACGGCGCGGCCGATAAGGCCGAGGTCAAGAGCCGTCAGATCGGCGTCACGTACGCCCCGGAGATGCCGCCGTCGACCATGAAGGCGCTCGCCGTGACGAAGGAGGAGTCGTCGCTGGCCAGGAAGGCGACCGCGGCGGCGACCTCCTCGGCGCGGGCGAAGCGGCCCAGCGGGATGTGGACGAGCCGGCGGGCGGCGCGCTCCGGGTCCTTCGCGAAGAGCTCGCGCAGCAGGGGGGTGTCCACCGGCCCGGGGCAGAGCGCGTTGACGCGGATGCCCTCGCGGGCGAACTGCACGCCCAGCTCCCGGGACATCGCGAGCACCCCGCCCTTGGAGGCGGTGTAGGAGATCTGCGAGGTGGCGGCGCCCATCACCGCCACGAAGCTGGCGGTGTTGACGACCGAGCCCCTCCCCTGCCGCCGCATGTAGGGCAGCGCGGCCCTGCAGCACAGGTACACGGAGGTGAGGTTGACCTCCTGGACGCGGCGCCAGGCGTCGAGGCCGGTGGTGAGGACGGAGTCGTCGTCGGGCGGCGAGATCCCGGCGTTGTTGAAGGCCACGTCGACGCTGCCGTACGTGTCGTGCGCGGCCCGGAACAGCGCCTCGACCTGCTCGGCGTCGGTGACGTCGGTCTCCACGAAGAGGCCGCCGGCCTCCTCGGCGGCGGCCTTCCCGGCTCGTTCGTCGATGTCGGCGCAGACCACGCGGGCGCCCTCGGAGGCCAGGCGGCGGACGGCGGCGAGCCCGATGCCGCTGCCGGCGCCGGTGACGACGGCGGTCCGGCCGACCAGGCGGCGGCAGACGGGCGCCTCCGCGGGGGCCCCGGCGGCGGGGGCGGCGGGGGTGTCGCTCATGGGCGGATCACTCCTCGGAGCTGATGAAGACGTTCTTGGTCTCGGTGAAGTACGCGACGGCGTCGGGCCCGAGCTCGCGGCCGAGGCCGGACTCGCCGAAGCCGCCGAAGGGCGTCCAGTAGCGCACGGAGGCGTGGGAGTTGACCGAGAGGTTGCCCGCCCGCACACCGCGCGCCATGCGCAGCGCCCGGCCCACGTCGCGGGTCCACAGCGAGCCGGAGAGGCCGTACCGGCCGGCGTTGGCCAGGCGCAGGGCGTCGGCCTCGTCGTCGAAGGGCAGCACGACGGCGACCGGGCCGAAGACCTCCTCGGTGGCGGCGGGGCAGCCGGGGTCGGCGGGGGCGAGGACGGTGGGCGGGAACCAGAAGCCGGGTCCGGCGGGGGCGGTGCCCCGGGCGGCGACGGGCAGGTCGGGGGTGACGTACGCGGCGACGCGGTCGCGGTGGGCCGCGGAGATCAGCGGTCCCATGTCGGTGGCCGGGTCGGCGGGGTCGCCGACGGCGACGGCGGTGACGGCGGGCTCCAGCAGGCCGAGGAACACGTCGTACACCTCGTGCTGGACGAGGATGCGGGTGCGGGCGCAGCAGTCCTGCCCGGCGTTGTCGAGGAAGGACATGGGGGTGGCCGCGGCGGCCCGCTCCAGGTCGGCGTCGCGGAAGACGATGCTGGGGGACTTGCCGCCGAGCTCCAGGGTGACCCGCTTGACCTGGGCGGCGCAGCGGGCCATGACCTCCTTGCCGGTGGCGGTGGAGCCCGTGAAAACGACCTTGCGCACCAGCGGGTGGTCGACGACGGCGCGGCCGGTGACGGGCCCGGCGCCGGGCAGGACCTGGAGCAGGCCGTCGGGGAGGCCCGCCTCCAGGGCGAGTTCGGCGAGTCGCAGGGCGGTGAGCGGGGTGGTCTCGGCGGGTTTGAGGAGGACGGCGTTGCCCGCGGCGAGGGCGGGGGCGAAGCCCCAGGCGGCGATCGGCATGGGGAAGTTCCACGGGGCGATGACGCCGACGACGCCGATCGGCTCGTGGAAGGTGAGGTCCACGCCGCCGCCGACCGGGATCTGACGACCGGTCAGCCGCTCTACTCCCCCGGCGGCGTACTCCAGCAGGTCGCGGACGTTGCCGGCCTCCCAGCGGGCGCCGCCGACGGTGTGCCCGGCCTCGCGGACCTCCAGGGCGGCCAGCTCCTCCAGGCGGGCGTCGACGGTGGCGGCGAAGCGGCGCAGCAGCCGGGCGCGGTCGCCGGGGGCGAGGGCCGCCCAGCCCTCCTGGGACCCGGCGGCGCGCCGGGCGGCGGCGTCGACCTCGGCCGGGGAGGCGGCGGGGACGGTGGCGAGGACCTCCTCGGTGGCGGGGTTGAGGACGAGGTGCGACCCCGGGTCGGCGTCGCGGGCGGCGGCGGTGCCGGCCGTGCGGGTGCCGGCCGTGCCGGCGGTGCGGGCGGCGCCGGCGGTGCGGGCGGTGCGGGTGGTGTCGGTACCGGTCATGGGCTGCGGCTCACATCCGCTCGAAGGAGCGGTAGCGCTCCCAGTCGGTGACGGCGGTGTCGTGGGCGTCCTGCTCGACGCGGGCGGCGGTGAGGTAGTGCGCGACGACCTCCTCGCCGAAGGCCTCCCGGGCCAGGGCGCTGCCCTCCCACAGCCCGGCGGCCTCGCGCAGGGTGGCGGGCACCCGCTCGTGGCCGGCGGTGTAGGCGTTGCCCGTGCACGGCTCGGGCAGCTCCAGCTTCCGCTCGACGCCGTGGAGTCCGGCGGCGACCATGCCGGCCACGGCGAGGTAGGGGTTGACGTCGCCGCCGGGGAGGCGGTTCTCCAGCCGCAGCGAGGGGCCGTGCCCGACGACGCGCAGGGCGCAGGTGCGGTTGTCGCGGCCCCACGCGACGGCGGTGGGCGCGAAGGAGCCGGGCCGGAACCGCTTGTAGGAGTTGATGTTGGGGGCGTACAGCAGGGTGAGCTCGCGCAGGGCGGCGAGCTGCCCGGCGAGGAAGTGGCGCATGGTGTCGCCCATGGCGCCGTCGGGGTCCGCGAAGACGGGGGCGCCGTCCTCGTCGCGCAGCGAGAGGTGGACGTGGCAGCTGTTGCCCTCCCGCTCGTCGTACTTGGCCATGAAGGTGAGCGCGCAGCCCTCCTGGGCGGCGATCTCCTTGGCGCCGGTCTTGTAGACGCTGTGCTGGTCGCAGGTGGTGAGGGCCTCGTCGTACCGGAAGGCCACCTCGTGCTGGCCCAGGTTGCACTCGCCCTTGGCGGACTCCACGGTCATGCCCGCGCCGCCCATCTCGTTGCGGATGCGGGCGAGCAGCGGCTCGATGCGGGCGGTGCCGAGGAGGGAGTAGTCGACGTTGTACTGGTTGGCGGGGGTGAGGTCGCGGTAGCCGCGCCGCCAGGCGTCCTCGTAGGTGTCGCGGAAGACGAGGAACTCCAGCTCGGTGCCGGTGTACGCGCGCCAGCCGCGTTCGGCGAGGCGGTCGAGCTGGCGGCGCAGGATCTGGCGCGGGGAGGCGGCGACGGGCGTGCCGTCGTGCCAGGCCAGGTCGGCGGTGGCCAGGGCGGTGCCGGGCTGCCAGGGGACGCGGCGCAGGGTGGAGAGGTCGGGGAGCATCGCGAAGTCGCCGTAACCGGTGTCCCAGGAGGCCATCCGGTAGCCGTCGACGGTGTTGAGGTCGACGTCGACGGCGAGGAGGTAGGCGCAGCCCTCGCTGCCGTGGCGGGCGACCTCGTCGAGGAAGAAGCGGGCGGCGAACCGCTTGCCCTGGAGCCGGCCCTGCATGTCGGTGAAGGCCAGGGCGACGGTGTGGACCTCGCCGCTCTCCACGTGGGCGCGGAGCGCGTCGAGGGTGAGCGGGGGCACGGGCGGGGATCCGGTGCGGGGCGGCGTCGGACGGTCGGGCACGGTGGCTGCCTCCTCGGTTCCGCGAGGAGTCCCACGGTAGGTTCCCGCACCGGGCCGGGGAAGGTGGCGCGCGGGGCCGGACGGGGGGCGCGCCTGCGCGGGGGGACGGCTCCCGGTCCGGCCCGTGCCGCCGCGCGGGTCCGCGGGCGTGTCCGGCCGTACCGTGGCAGCCGTACCGTGGACCGGAGGACCGTGCCGTGCAGGACCGCCCGCTGATCGGCGTCACCACCTACCTGGCCACCGCCCGCTGGGGCGTGTGGGAGGAGCCCGCCGTGCTCCTGCCGGCCGCGTACCCCGCGCTGGTGCGGGCCGCCGGGGGCCTGGCGGTGATGCTGCCGCCCGACGGGCCGGAGGCCGCCCCCGCCGTTGCGGCCCGGCTGGACGCCCTGGTGGTCTCCGGAGGGCCCGACGTGGACCCGGCGCTGTACGGGGCGCGACGGCACCCGCGGACCGGGCCGGCGGTGCCCGAGCGCGACCGGTGGGAGGCGGCGCTGCTGCGGGCGGCGCTGGCGGCGGGGCTGCCGCTGCTGGGGATCTGCCGGGGGATGCAGCTGCTCAACGTGGTGTGCGGCGGCACCCTGCTGCAGCACCTGCCGGAGGCGGTGGGGCACGAGGGGCACTGCCCGTCCACAGGCGCGTACGCCCGCCACCTGGTGCTGCCGGTGCCGGGCACAACCGTGGCCGGGCTGCTGCCGGAGCCGGCCGTGGAGGTCCCGACCTACCACCACCAGGCCGTGGACCGGCTCGGCGCGGGCCTGCGGGTGGCCGCCCGCGCGGCGGACGGCACGGTGGAGGCGCTGGAGGGGGACGGGCCGGGGTTCGTGCTGGGCGTGCAGTGGCACCCCGAGCAGGGCACGGACGTGCGGCTGGTGCACGCCCTGGTGCGGGCGGCGGCCGGGTCCCGGTAGGAGGCCGCCCCGGCGGGACGGGACGGACGGGACGGGGCCGGACGGGCGCGGACCGGACGGGACGGGCGGGCCGGGGCGGGCGCACGGCGGCGCCCCGCCGCGCCGGGGTCTCCGGTGCGGCGGGGCGCGGTGCGGTGCGGACCCGGCCGGGTCAGGAGGCGCCGAGCGGGGCCATGCGGTCCACCAGGCCCGGCTGGGACCTCAGCCAGGTGCGGACGCCGTCCTGCTCGTGGCCCTGTCCGGCGTCGTGGATGGCCTGCTCCAGGCCGCCGAGCTGCTCCTCGGTGAGCCGGAAGTCCTTCATCCAGCGGGAGACCTGCGGGAACTCCGAGGGGAAGGACCGGTGGGCGAGGGTGTGGAGGCGGTCGCCCCTGCCGAAGAGCCCCCTGGGGTCGGCGAGCTTGGTCAGCGGGTACTTGCTGTACGCCCAGTGCGGCGACCAGAGCACGACCGCGACCGGCTCCTTCGCCTTGACCGACCGCTCCAGCTGGGCGAGCATCCCGGCGGTGCTGCCGGTGGTCAGCTGGTACTCCTTGTCCAGGCCGTAGCCCTTGAGCACGGTGGACCGGAGCAGCTTCATCTCGCCGGCGCCGGGCTCGATGCCGATGATCCGGCCGCCGAACTCCTTCGAGCGGCCCCTGAGGTCGGCCAGCGAGCGCACGTCCTTGACGTAGGAGGGGACGCTGACCTCCAGCGAGGTGGGGCCGTACCAGGAGCCGAGGTCGGTGAGGCTGCTGCGGTACTTCCTCCAGTAGTCGGCGTGGGTGACGGGCAGCCAGGAGTCGAGCTCGACGTCGACCCTGCCCGTGGACATGCCGGTGTAGAGGGCGCCCACGTCCATGTTCTGCACCTGCGGGCGGAAGCCGCGCTGCTCCAGCACCTCCTTCCAGAGGTAGGTGGCGGCGACGCCCTCGTCCCAGTTGATGGTGCCGATGTCGACCGTGCGGCCGTGGCCGACGTCGTGGCCGGCGGGCAGCGCGGCACGGGTGCCGCCGCTGCCGCCGAAGGTGTGCAGGCCGCCCGCGACCAGGGCGAGGACGACGACGGCGACCCCGGCGACGGCGGTGCTCGGCCGGTAGCGCAGCACGGCGGAGCGGTCGGCGGAGCGCTCGCGGGCGAGGGCGCGGCGGCCCAGCGGGGAGACCCGGCGGCCCAGCGCGCCGGTCATGCGGTCCAGGTACATGGCGAGGATGACGACGGCGATGCCGCCCTCGAAGCCGAGGCCGACGTCGACCTGGCTGATGGCGGTGAAGACGGAGGCGCCGAGGCCGCCGCCGCCGACCATGCCGGAGATGACGACCATGGAGAGCGCCAGCATGATGACCTGGTTGACGCCGGCCATGATGGTCGGCAGCGCGAGGGGGAGCTGGACGCCCAGCAGGGTGCGGCGCGGGGCGGTGCCGAACGCCTCGGCGGCCTCCACCAGTTCGCCGTCGACCTGGCGGATGCCCAGTTCGGTCATCCGCACGCCGGGGGGCATGGAGAAGACGATGGTGGCGATGATGCCCGGCACCTGGCCGACCCCGAAGAAGAAGATCCCCGGGATGAGGTAGACGAAGGCGGGCATGGTCTGCATGAGGTCGAGCACCGGGCGCAGGGCGGCGCCGACCCTGGTGGACCGGGCGGCCCAGACGCCCAGCGGCACGGCGAGCAGCACGGTGATCACGCTGGCGACCAGCACCAGCGAGAGCGTGGACATGGCCTGGTCCCACTGGCCGACGCCCTCGATCAGGGCGAGTCCGGCGAAGGAGAGCAGGGCGGCGAGGGGGCCGCGCAGCCACAGCGCCACCACGGCGAGGATGCCGGCCAGCAGCAGCGGCTGGGGGGCGCCGAGCACGGCGTCGACACCGTCGTACATGCCGGAGACGACGGTGGTGATGCCGTCGAAGAAGGGCTGGAAGTGGTCGCGGAGGAAGTCGACCCCGGTCTCCACCCAGTCGCCGAGGGGGATCCTAGCCACGGTTCACCGCCTTCCCGCCGGCCGCGGCGTCCCTCGGGGCCTGCTGCGGCACCTCCCCGGCGGCACCGCGGTCCGCGCCCGGCCCGCCGGGCCGGACGGCGGCGCGCCCGAGGACCCGGTCGCGGTCGACGTCCTCGACGAAGGCGGCGACGTAGTCGTCGGCGGGCGAGAGCACGATCTCGGCGGGCGTGCCCTGCTGGACGATGCGGCCGTCGCGCATCACCGCGATCCGGTCGCCCAGCCGCATGGCCTCGTTGAGGTCGTGGGTGATGAAGACGATGGACTTGCGCAGCTGCTGCTGGAGCTGGAGCAGCTGCTCCTGCATCTCGCGGCGGATCAGCGGGTCCAGGGCGCTGAACGACTCGTCCATGAGCAGCAGGTCGGCGTCGGTGGCCAGGGCGCGGGCCAGGCCGACGCGCTGCTGCATGCCGCCGGACAGCTCGTCCGGCCAGGAGTCCTGCCACTCGCCCAGGCCCACCAGCTCCAGGGCCTCGGCGGCGCGGCGGTCGCGCTCCCCGCGCTCCACGCCCTGCTGCTCCAGGCCGTAGCCGGCGTTCTCCAGCACCGTGCGGTGGGGGAAGAGCGCGAAGTGCTGGAAGACCATGCTGATGCGGTGGGAGCGGACCGAACGCAGCTCCCTGCCGTTCAGGGCGGTCAGCTCCTGCCCGTCGAAGAGCACGCGTCCGGCGGTGGGCTCGGCAAGGCCGTTGAGCATGCGCAGCAGGGTGGACTTGCCCGATCCGGACAGGCCCATGATGACGAAGATCTCGCCCTCGCCGACCTCGAAGCAGGCGTCGACGACGGCGGCGGTGGCGCCGTCCTCGCGCAGCTCCTCGCGGCCGGCGCCCGAGCGCAGCCTCTCCACGGCGTCGTCGGGGTGCTTCCCGAAGACCTTGAACAGATGATCTGCTTCCAGCAGGGACACGGGTACCTCTCGGTCGTGCGGGGCCGCGATCCGCGACCCCCGGATTGCTACCGCGACCGGTTACCCGGGCCTCGTGCGTACACAAACGCGTTTGTGGCCACCGTCACCGGACTCCCGCCGCCATATCGCCACGCAAGTGACGAAAGCGGGCATAGCGCCTGCACCGCGGCCGACACGGGCCGCAGTACGGCATGATCGGGGCGTGACCGCTCCCCGCCTCATGCTCCTCGACACGGCGTCGCTCTACTTCCGCGCGTACTTCGGCGTGCCCGACTCGCTGCGGTCGCCCGACGGCATCCCCGTGAACGCCGTGCGCGGGCTGCTCGACTTCACCGCCCGCCTCGTCGCCGACCACTCCCCCGACCACCTGGTGGCGTGCACGGACGCCGACTGGCGGCCGCAGTGGCGGGTCGACCTGATCCCCTCGTACAAGACCCACCGCCTCGCCCCCTCGCCGCCCGCCGGGCCGGGCGAGGAGGAGGTGCCCGACACCCTCGGCCCGCAGATCCCGGTGATCGGGCAGGTGCTGGACGCCGTCGGGATCGCCCGCGTCGGCGCCCCCGGCTACGAGGCGGACGACGTCATCGGCACCCTCACCGCCCGCGCGCGGGGGCCGGTCGACGTGGTCACCGGCGACCGCGACCTCTTCCAGCTCGTCGACGACGCCCGGCAGGTGCGGGTGCTCTACCCGGTCAAGGGCATGGGCACGCTGCAGAGCACCGACGACGCGCTGCTGCGGGAGAAGTACGGCGTGGACGGCTCCCGCTACGCCGACATGGCGGTGCTGCGCGGCGACCCGAGCGACGGCCTGCCCGGCGTCGCCGGGATCGGGGAGAAGACCGCCGCGAAGCTGCTGGCCGCGTACGGCAGCCTCGACGGCGTCCTGGCCGCGGCCGAGGACCCGTCCTCCGGCCTCACCCCCACCCAGCGCAGGCGGCTGCGGGAGGGCGCCGGCTACCTGGCGGTGGCGCCCCGGGTGGTGCGGGTCGCCGACGACGTGCCGCTGCCGGACGTCGACCCGGTGCTGCCGCGCGGGCCCCGCGACCCGATGACGCTGGAGGAGCTGTCCGACCGGTGGGGCCTCGGCGGCTCCCTGCAGCGGCTGCTGGCGGTCCTCGCGGGCTGACCGTCCCGGCGGACGCACGGCGGGGACGGCCCGGCGGACGCACGGCGGGCGTCGCGGGCGCGGCGCGCACGGAGGGACGGCCCGGGGACGGGGCGGCACGGCGCCGGCCCCCGGCACCGGGGGCGGCGCCCCCGCGGCGGACCTGCGGGGACGCCGTGGCACCCTTGGCCCGGTGAGCCCCCTCAGACGCCTGCACCCCCTGGACCTGGTCGCCCTCGCCCTGCTGCTCCTCGGGCTGCTCTCCGTCGCCACCGGGCTGCTGCCCACCGGTCCGGCGGGCGACGTGCTGGAGCGGATCGCCCCCCTGCTGCCCTTCCTGGGCACCGTCATCGTGCTGGCGGAGCTCACCTCCGAGGCCGAGGTCTTCGACGTGCTCGCGGGCCGCACCGCGCGGGCGGCCCGGGGCAGCCGCACGGCGCTCTTCCTGCTCTGCGTGGGCCTCGCCTCGCTGACCACCGTGGTGCTCAACCTGGACACCACGGCGGTGCTGCTCACCCCCGTCATGCTGGCGACGGCGCAGCGGATCGGGCTCCCCCCGCTGCCGCTGGCGATGACGACGGTGTGGCTCGCCAACACCGCGAGCCTGCTGCTCCCGGTCTCCAACCTCACCAACCTGCTGGCCGCGGAGAAGGTCGCGCTCTCCCCCACCGGCCTGGCGGCGCGGATGTGGGCGCCGCAGCTGGCCGCGCTCGCGGCCACCGCGGCCTGCCTGTGGCTCTTCCACTGGCGGCGCGGGCTGCTCGGCGGGGACGGCTACCGCGTCCCCGAGCCGCAGCGCCCGGCAGACCCGGTGCTCCACCGGGTCTGCGGACTGACCTGCGCCGGGTTCCTGGCCGCCGTGCTGGTCCTGGACGCGCCGCTGTGGGCCGCGTCCTCGGTGGCCGCGGCGGTGGCGGTGGCCGCCTTCGCGGTGCGGCGGCGCGAGGTGCTGCGGCCGGGGCTGGTGCCCTGGCGGCTGCTGGCGTTCGTCCCCGGCCTCTTCCTCGTGGTGGAGACGCTGCGGGTGCACGGCCTGGGGAGCCTGGTGGGGTCACTGACGGGCGCGGACGGGGGCCTGGCGGGGCTGCTGCGGACCGCCGGCGTGGGCGCGGGCCTGTCGAACGTGGTCAACAACCTCCCGGCGTACCTGGCCGGGGAGGCCGCCCTGCCCGGCGGCGGGCACGGCCCGCTGCTGGCGCTGCTGATCGGCACCAACGCGGGCGCCCTGGTCACCCCCTGGGCGTCCCTGGCGACGCTGCTCTGGTTCGAGCGGTGCCACGCCCAGGGGGTGAGGGTGCCGCTCCTCCGCTTCACGGCGACCAGCGCCGTCCTCGCGGTCACGGCGGCCGGCGCCGCGGTGACGGCGCTCTCCGTCACGGGCTGAGCCACCGTCACCGGCCGATCCTCCGCCACGGTCCGGGCCACCGCCACGGGCCGGGCCGCACGCGGTGCCCGCCGGCCGTCCGGACGGGAGCACGACGGGGCAGCGGGCCCGCGGCGGGCGGGAGGTGACGGCGCGTCCGCTCCGGGACGACGCCGCCGCCTCCCGCGGGTCAGCCCACGGAGGAGTAGGCGATCACGCCCCGCCGCAGCGCGTCGACGGCCTTGCGGGCGGCGCCGCGCAGCTCCTGGTCCTCGCCCGCGGCGTCCTGGATCTGGCCCAGGACGTCGATCAGCTGCTTGGTCCAGCGGACGAAGTCGCCGGCGGGCATGTCGGCGTCCCGCAGCACCGCGTCGAGGCTGTGGCCGGACGCCCAGCGGTAGGCGGCCCAGGCGAAGCCCAGGTCCGGCTCGCGCTGGCCGACACCCTCGGTGCCGGCCAGCCGGTGCTGCTCCTCCAGGGCGTCCAGGTGGCCCCAGAGGCGGACCGTCCGGTTCAGCGCCTCCTTGGCCGGGCCCTCCGGCACCCGGGGGGCGCCCGTCTCGTCGGTCTGCCGGGCCTCGTAGACCAGCGCGGAGGCGCAGGCGGCCAGCTCGGCGGGCTTCAGGCCCTTCCAGACGCCCTCGCGGATGCACTCCGAGGCCAGCAGGTCCAGCTCGCCGTAGAGGCGGGCCAGGCGCTTGCCGTCCTCGGTGACGGTGTCGCCGCTGAGGTAGCCGAGTTCGGTGAGCAGGCCGCAGACCCGGTCGAAGGTGCGGGCGATGGTGTGGGTGCGCGAGCGCATCCGGCGCTCCAGCTGGCCGGTGTCGCGCTGCAGCCGGTGGTAGCGCTCGGCCCAGCGGGCGTGGTCCTCGCGCTGGTCGCAGCCGTGGCAGGGGTGCTGCCGCAGCTCGGCGCGGAGCCGGGCGATCTCCGGGTCGTCGGCCGCGGCCGAGCGGCCCCTGCGGTGGTGGCGCTGCGGCTCGATGTGGCCGGCCTTGGTCCGCAGGGCGGAGGCCAGGTCCCGGCGGGACTGCGGGCTGCGCGGGTTGAAGGACTTGGGGATGCGCATCCGCTCCACCGGCTCCACGGGGACCGGGAAGTCCACCATCGCCAGCCGCTTGACCTGCCGCTCGGCGGTGAGCACCACCGGGCGCGGGCCCTCCTGGAACTCCGGCCGGTGCCCGCCCCTGCCCTGCGGAGGCAGGCCCGGGTCCAGCACCAGGGCGAGGCCGGAGAAGCGGCCGGCGGGGACGTGGATGACGTCGCCGGGGCGCAGCCGCTCGATGGCGTCGACGGCGGAGGCGCGGCGCTGGGCGGTGCCCTCGCGGGCCAGCTCGTTCTCCCGGTCCTTCAGGGCGCGGCGGAGCGCGGCGTACTCGTCGAAGTCGCCGAGGTGGCAGGTCATCGCCTCGCGGTAGCCCTCCAGGCCCTCCTCGTTGCGCTGCACCTGGCGGGCGATGCCGACCACCGCACGGTCCGCCTGGAACTGGGCGAAGGAGGTCTCCAGCAGTTCGCGGGAGGTGTGCCGGCCGAACTGGCCGACCAGGTTGACGGCCATGTTGTACGACGGCCTGAAGGACGACTTCAGCGGGTACGTGCGGGTGCCCGCCAGGCCGGCCAGCGCGGCCGGGTCCAGGCCGCGCTGCCACAGGACGACCGCGTGGCCCTCGACGTCGATGCCCCGGCGGCCGGCGCGGCCGGTGAGCTGGGTGTACTCGCCGGGGGTGATGTCGGCGTGGGACTCGCCGTTCCACTTGACGAGCTTCTCCAGCACCACCGAGCGGGCCGGCATGTTGATGCCGAGCGCCAGGGTCTCGGTGGCGAAGACGGCCTTGACCAGGCCCTGGACGAAGAGCTCCTCGACGACCTCCTTGAAGGTCGGCAGCATGCCGGCGTGGTGGGCCGCGACGCCGCGCTCCAGGGCGTCGAGGAACTCGAAGTAGCCGAGGACGTGGAGGTCCTCGTCGGGGATGGCGGCGGTGCGCGCCTCCACCAGGGCGCGCACCCGGGCCCGGTCGGCGTCGCTGTTGAGGCGCAGCCCGGCGGCCAGGCACTGCTGGACGGCGGCCTCGCAGCCGGCCCGGCTGAAGATGAAGGTGATGGCGGGGAGCAGTCCCTCGGCGTCGAGCCGGTCGATGACGTCGACCCGGCTCGGGGTCCAGGCGCGGCCGGGGCGGCCGTTGGGCATGGAGCGGCCGCGGCCGCGGGCGAAGCGGTCGGCGCGGCGGTCCTGCTCGGAGCGGGCGAGGCGGACCAGTTCGGGGTTGACGTCTTTGGACGGGGGCCGCGGCTCGCGCCGGCCGGCCGCCTGCTGCCGGTCGCGCCCGGTGGTGAAGAGGTCGTACATGCGGTTGCCGGCCAGGACGTGCTGCCAGAGCGGGACCGGCCGGTGCTCGGAGACGATGACCTTCGTGCCGCCGCGCACGGTGTCCAGCCAGTCGCCGAACTCCTCGGCGTTGGAGACGGTCGCCGACAGCGAGACCAGGGTGACGGACTCGGGGAGGTGGATGATGACCTCCTCCCAGACGGCGCCGCGGAAGCGGTCGGCGAGGTAGTGGACCTCGTCCATGACCACGTAGCCGAGGCCGGCGAGGGTCTGCGAGCCCGCGTAGAGCATGTTGCGGAGCACCTCGGTGGTCATCACGACCACGGGGGCGTCGCCGTTGACCGTGTTGTCGCCGGTGAGCAGGCCGACCTTGTCGGCGCCGTACCGTTTCACCAGATCGGCGAACTTCTGGTTGGAGAGCGCCTTGATGGGCGTGGTGTAGAAGCACTTGCGGCCCTCGCGCAGCGCGAGGTGGACGGCGAACTCGCCGACGATCGTCTTGCCGGAGCCGGTGGGGGCGGCGACGAGGACCCCCTGGCCGGCCTCCAGGGCCTGGCAGGCCTCGATCTGGAAGGGGTCGAGCGGGAAGTCGTACAGCTCGCGGAAGCCGTACAGAGCCGTGGCCTGCTCCTTGGCGCGGCGCCGCGAGGCGGCGTAGCGCTCGGCGGGCGACATGTCCTCCGGGTCGGGTGCGGCGTCGGCGGTCGCGGGGTCCGCGCCCTCGTGGGCCGCGGTCGCGTGGTCCGCGCCCTCGCGGCCTGCGGCTTCGCGGCCTGCGGCTTCGTGGTCAGCGGACGGGCCGGGCAGGGCCTGCGGGTCCGTGGGCTCCCGGCGGGCGGGCTCGTGCGCGGCGGGGCCGCCGCCCGGCCGGCCGGCGGGGATGGCGCTGCTCATCGGCGTCACCTCTTCTTCCCGTGGGAGTGCTGCCCGCTGGGGCTGGACGGGAGGGCGTGCGGCGGCGCCTGCGGCTGCGGGGCCGCGTCGGCCTGGGCCGGCGCCGGGGCGCAGCGGGTGTGGTCGGTGTGGTGAAGGAGCATCTCAAGCCAGAGGTTACCCGGCGGCACCGACATCGATAACACCGTTTTCGGGGCCCGCACGGCGGCGCGCTATTGACGTGAACACATCCATGGCTTCAGCATCGGGCTCGCACCTCCGATCGGACGCCCCACCGGCCGCGCCGCGGGGCATCCGTTCGTTCCGCCTCACCCCGCCGGACATCGGAGCCCCCATGACACCCAGCGCCGGACAGCGCCCCGTGCGGCCAACCCGCCTGCGCCGCTGCGCCACCGCGGCCGGCACGGTCGCCGCGCTCGCCACCGCCCTGCTCGCCCCCTCGGCCCTCGCCTCCGCGGCACCCGCGGACACCGGGAGGAGCACCGCCCCCGTCCTCGCCCCGGCCCTCGGGACCCCCGCCCTCGCCGCGCCCGACATCCCGGTCGCCGACGTGAAGGCCGACCTGGACCAGCTGCAGTCCGTCGCCAACGCCAACGGCGGCAACCGGGCCCACGGCCGGACCGGCTACCGGGCCTCGGTCGACTTCGTGAAGGGCAGGCTGGACGCGGCCGGGTTCACCACGACCCTGCAGTCCTTCACCTACAACGGCGCCACCGGCTGGAACGTGATCGCCGACTGGCCCGGCGGCGACACCGCCCACACGGTGATGTCCGGCGCGCACCTCGACTCGGTGACGGCCGGCCCCGGCATCAACGACAACGGCTCCGGCTCGGCCGGCATCCTGGAGGTCGCGCTCGCCGTCTCCCGGGCCGGACTGCAGCCCGCCAAGCACCTGCGGTTCGCGTGGTGGGGCGCCGAGGAGTACGGCATGGTCGGGTCGAAGCAGTACGTGAACGGCCTCTCCGCCGCCCAGCGGTCCTCGATCGACGCGTACCTCAACTTCGACATGATCGGCTCGCCCAACCCCGGCTACTTCGTCTACGACGACGACCCGGCGCTGGAGTCGCTCTTCAAGGACTGGTTCACCGCCAAGGGCATCGCGACCGAGCCCGAGACCGAGGGCGACGGCCGCTCGGACCACTCGCCGTTCAAGAACGCCGGGATCCGGGTCGGCGGCCTGTTCTCGGGCGCCGACTACATCAAGACCTCCGCCCAGGCCGCCAAGTGGGGCGGCACCGCGGGCCGGGCGTTCGACGCGTGCTACCACGCCTCCTGCGACACCTCGGCCAACCTGAGCACGACGGCGCTGGACAACAACACCGACGCCATCGCCAACGCCGTCTGGACGCTCGGCACCGGCACGGCCACCCCGCCCCCGCCCCCGCCCGGGACCGTCTTCGAGAACACCGCGGACGTCGCGATCCCCGACGCGGGCGCCGCCGTGGAGTCGCCCGTCACCGTCAGCGGGATCACCGGCAACGCCCCCTCCACCCTGAAGGTCGGCGTGGAGATCAAGCACACCTACCGCGGCGACCTGGTCGTCGACCTGGTGGCGCCGGACGGCAGCACGTACCGGCTGAAGAGCAGCAGCACGAGCGACTCCGCCGACAACGTGAGCGCCACCTACACGGTGAACGCCTCCTCGGAGGTCGCGAACGGCACCTGGAGGCTGCGGGTGCAGGACAGGTACGCGCAGGACACCGGCTACATCGACAGCTGGCGACTGACGTTCTGAACCCCGGGCGTCCCGCTCCGGCCGGCCGGCCGGCCCCTCCGGGGGGCCGGGAGGCCGGCCCCCCGGAGGCGGTCCAGGTGGCGGCGCATGCAGCGCTCGGCGCCGGCCGCGTCGCCGGCGGCCAGCAGGTCCAGCAGGTCCAGGTGGTCCCGGGCTGCGGCGGCCAGGTCCTCCGGTCCCGGGGCGCCGGGCGGGGAGGACCGCCTGCCGAGGTCGGCGGCGACCTCGACCAGCCGCCGGTTCCCGGACAGGCCCAGCAGCGCCGCGTGGAAGCGGCGGGAGGCCTCCCGGCAGCCGGCGGCGTCGCCGCGCTCCGCGGCGGCCACCGCCTCCTCGGCCGGCGGGCGCAGCGCGCCGAGCTGGGCGGCGGTGGCGGTGCGGGCGACGAGCCCGGCGATGGGGACCTCGACCAGCGCCCGCACCTCGGCGAACTCGGCCAGGTCGCGCCCGCTCGGCTCGGTCACCCGGAAGCCCTTGTTGCGGACCGGCTCGACCAGGCCCTCCCGGACCAGGTCGAGCATCGCCTCGCGGACGGGGGTCGCCGAGACGCCGTACCGGGCGGCGAGCACGGGCGCGGAGTACAGGGCGCCGGGCTCCAGCTCGCCCGAGGACAGCGCGGCGCGCAGGGCCTTGGCGATCTGGTCGCGCAGCCGCTCCTGCACCATGACCCGTTCGCGGTGCGGGAGCGGCTGCGCGCCGGGCCCCGGGGGGCCGGTGCCGGAGAGGCCGGTGTCGGGGGGTCCGCTGTCGGGGGGTCCGCTGTCGGGGAGCCCGGTGTCGGAGGGGCCGGTGTCGGGGGGTCCGCTGTCCGGGAGCCCGGTGTCGGAGGGGCCGGTGTCGGAGAGGCCGGTGTCAGGGAGCCTGCTGCCGGGAGGTCCGGCGCACGGGAGCCCGCTGTCGAGAGGCCCGGTGTCCGGGGGGCCGGTGTCCGCCATCAGGGGGTCAGGTGACGTCGTCGAAGCGCTCGGCGCGCCCCGCCTGCGCCTCGGCCGGTCCGGGCTCCCCGAGGAGGGGGGCGGCTCCGCCGACGTGCTCCACGGGGGCGAGCGGGGCCGGGGCCAGGTCCAGGACGGAGGCCTCCTCGTCGTCCAGTCCGGCGTTGGGGTCCGCGGCCCGTGCCCGGCCGCGGCGCCGGTCGTTGAGCCAGGCCACGGCGCAGGCGAGGACGTAGAGCAGCAGGATCGGCCCGGCGAGGAGCAGCATGCTGACCGGGTCGGTCGTCGGGGTGGCGATCGCCGTGAACAGGGTGATGCCCATGACCATGCCCCGCCACCAGCCGCCCATCCGGCGGGCGCTGAGGACACCGCCGAAGTTCAGCATGATCAGGACGAGCGGCAGCTCGAAGGAGAGGCCGAAGACGATGACCATGCGGGTCGCGATGTTGAGGAAGTCGTCGACGTTCTGGATGTTGGTCGCGTTGTGCGGCGTGAACGACTGCAGCGTGGCGACGGTGGTCGGCAGGATCGAGTACGCGAACCAGGCGCCGCCGAGGAAGAGGGGGATGCCGAGGGCGAGGAAGGCCAGGCTGTACTTCTTCTCGTGCCGGTGCAGGCCCGGCGCGATGAACGCCCACAGCTGGTACAGCCACACGGGGCTCGCGATGATGAGGCCCGCGGTGAGGGAGACCTTGATGGCCAGGCCGAACGGCGACAGCAGGTTGGTGACGGCGATGATGCACTGCTCGCCGCCGGTGCCGTTCATCTTGGCGGTACAGCCGTCGAGGGGCCGGATCAGGAAGTCGATCAGGTCCCGGTAGTAGAAGGCGGCGGCGATCGTGACCACCAGGATGGCGCCCACGGCCTTCATCAGGCGGTTGCGCAGCTCCCTCAAGTGGTCACCGAGGGACATGCGCCCCTCGGGGTCCTTCGGCGCCCTGGCGGCAGCCTTGGCGGACTTCAGCAACCCTGGTCCTCGACTCGTGCAGGGGGCCGGGCGGCCCGCCCGCGGCTCTGCTGGTGGTGCGGGAGGCGGTGCGCGGACCGGAGGGTCAGCGCTGGGCGTCCCGCTGCGGCGCGGCGGCCTGCTCGCCGACCGGACGCGCGCCGGCGGTGTCGCCGGGGGCGGCCTGGATGGTCTTCGGAGCGACGGGGGCCGGGTCCGCGGGGTGGTCCTGGGCGGCGCCGTCCGCCTTCATGGCCTTCGTCTCGCTCTTGAGGATCCGCAGCGACTGGCCGAGGGAGCGGGCCATGTCGGGGAGCCGCTTGGCCCCGAACAGCAGTACGACGACCACGAGGATGAGGATGATCTCGGGTGCTCCGAGCCTGCCGAACATGTGCGACTACCTTCCCGCCGAGGGGCTTGTCAGAGGTGTGCGCCTGCGGGTCGAGGCGCGGGAGGCACGGTCCGGGCAGCTGTACCGGTCTCCTGACGGCGATCGTAGCCTGCGCGGATGAACGGCCGGGATACTCCGGCCGGTCTCCGTGGGGACGGGCCCCGTCGCCTGCCCGGGGTCCGCTTCACGAGCGTAACGCGGCCGGGAGGCGGGGGACGAGTCCGAGGACCGTGCGGAGGTCACCGGCCGGCGCCGGGGGCGGTCGCGGCGAGGGCGTCGGCCAGGGGCGCGGCGGCCTCCTCCAGCGTCGCGGCGGCGCGGGCGACGGCGCGGGAGGCCGCGTCCACCTCGCGGGCGAGGTGGCGCACGTCACGCCAGAGCCGCACCGCGAGCAGGCCGAGCACGAGCAGCCCGGCGGTGGCCAGTCCGACGGCGGCGGTGGTCATCCAAGGCATGCCGCCGAGCCTAGGGCATGGGGCGCCGGACCCGGACGGCGGCGTCGCGGGGGCGGGGGCGCCGGCAGCGCGGGCGCGGGCGGCCGGACGGCGGCGCCACGGACCGCCGCGCCCCGGACCGCCGCGCCACGGAGCGCGGGCTCACGGCCCCAGGTGCAGCCGCATGGTGCTGACACCCGCGCCGGTCAGCGCGGCGACGATGCGCTCGCCGGCCGGCCTGCGCACCGCGGCGCCGCACTCCGGGCAGGTGAAGCTGTAGAAGGTCCGCTCGCTGGTGCGGCCGACGGCGAGGCGCAGCGCCTCCGCCCCCAGCTCCACCTTGCTGCGGCACTCCGTGCAGAACGCCTTGAAACGCGTGGTCGCGGACACCCGCATTCCGTTCCTCTCCGGGCCCGTCCGGGCCCCGTCCCGCCGCCCCGGGGCGCCGGTCAGCTCCCCGCCGTCCCCTGCACGGACCCGTCGGACCCGTAGGCGGCCAGCGCCTCCAGTGCGGCGGCGCGGGCCTGTGCGGCGAGGTCCGCGGGGGCGGCGATGCGGCCGTCGCGTCCGAGCCGCAGGGCCAGGCGGCGCAGCCCGGCGGGTTCCGGGGTGCGCAGGGTGATACGCAGCCCGCCGTCGGGAAGCTCGACCGC
Source organism: Streptomyces sp. NPDC001380 (assembly GCF_042895785.1). NCBI lineage: Bacteria > Bacillati > Actinomycetota > Actinomycetes > Kitasatosporales > Streptomycetaceae > Streptomyces > Streptomyces sp. NPDC001380. Next base: position 576,613 of record NZ_JBIAWP010000001.1, read on the forward strand.
CTCGTCGTGGGTGTAGTACTCGGTGACCCAGCGGCCGGCCGGTCCGACCTCCAGGACGACCTCGGGGTCGTCGGCGTCGGGGTGCACCAGCCCGTCGGAGAGGTCGCGCACCTCCAGCGGCGGCGGGTCGGCGGGGGTGTCCAGGACGCGGATGTCGGCGACCCGGTCGAGCCGGAACATGCGGCGCCCCTCGGAGACCCGGCACCAGGCCTCCAGGTAGGTGTGGCCCTCGGTGACCAGGCGGATGGGGTCCACCTCACGCTCGGTCATGCCGCCGCGGCCGTAGGAGTAGTAGCGGAGCCAGAGCCGGCGGCGCTCCGAGAGGGCCCGGTCGACGTCGGCGAAGACGTGGCCCTCGGCCTCGAAGGTGACGCCGACCCGGGCGCTGCCCTGCGCGCTCTCGCCGGCGGCGGACTCGATCTTGGCGACGGCCCGGGTGAGCGCCTGCCGGTCCCGCTCGCGCAGGCCGGGCAGGGCCGCGACCGCGCGGGCGGCGACCAGCAGGGCGGTGGCCTCGTCGGCGGCCAGGCGCAGCGGCTGGGCCACGTCGTCGGCGTTGTGCCACCAGATGCGCTCGCCGTCGGTGTCGATGTCGAGGAGGTCGCCGCCGCGGAAGCTGGTGCCGCACATGGGCAGCACGTTGAGGTCGGCGACGAGCTCCTGCTCGGTGACGCCGAAGGCGCGGGCGACCTCGCCGACCCGGGCGCCGGGGCGTTCGCGCAGGTAGGTGACGAGGGAGAGCATCCGGCGGGTCTGGTCGATGGCGTTGCTCACCGCTGGGCTCCCTGGGGGGCGGTCTCGGGGGCGGAGGCGCCCCGGGCGGTCCCGGGGGCGGGGGCGTCGGCGGTCCCGGGGGCGGGGGCGTCGGCGGTCCCGGGGGCGGGGGCGTCGGCGGTCCCGGGGGCGTCGGCGGTCGCGGCGGCGGGGTCCGCGGGGGCGAGGCCGGCGACGGCGCGCAGCCGGTCGACGACGTCGGCGCGCAGGTCGTCCGGCCCGAGGACCACCACGTCGGCGCCGAACTCGGCGAGCCAGGCGCCCAGGCCGTGGCCGTGGGGCACCTCCAGCTCGTCCCAGTCGGCGTCCACCGGCTCGACCGACAGCGCCTTCGCCCGCAGCGGGAAGGCCGCGCCCCGGCGCAGCCGGATGCGGGCGGCGGCGGTGGCGCCCTCGCCGGCGAAGCGGGCGACGGTCTCGCGCACGTCCACGTGGTCGGGCACCTCGGCCGTGAACCGGCCGGCGCGGGCGCGGACCCGGCCGGTGATGCGACTGAGCCGGAAGACCCGGACGTCCTTGCGGTCGCGGTCCCAGCCCGCCACGTACCAGTGGCCGTGCCAGCACTCCAGCGCCCAGGGCTCGACGGTGCGCTGCTCGGGGTCGACGGCCCCCGCCTTGCGGTAGTCGAAGGCGACCGGGCGGCGGTCGCGGGCGGCGGCCAGGAGGGGTTCGAAGGCGGCCTCGCGGGCGAGGATGCGCGGCTCCAGGGCGGTGTGCTCCCGGTCGGCGGCCTCCTCGAAGGGCACGCCGGCCGCGCGGAGCTTCTGCAGGGCGCCGCTGGCGGCGCCCGCGAGCCGCGCCTGCTGCCAGACCCGGGCGGCCAGGCTGAGCGCGGCGGCCTCCTCCGCGTCCAGGGCGATCTCGGGGAGCCGGTTGCGGTCGCGGCGGGCGACGTAGCCGGCCTCGCCGTCGAGCGCGGACTCGTCGATGTCGATGACCAGGCCGAGTTCCCGCAGGTCGTCCTTGTCCCGCTCGAACATCCGGTTGAAGGCGTCCTCGCTGCCGGAGGCGGACGCCTCCCGGTAGGCCTCGATGGAGTCCCGGAGCTCCCGCTTGGAGAGCGGACGCCGGGTGTTCATCAGGCACAGGGCGAGGTTCATCAGCCGCTCTGCCTTGGCGATCGCCATCGCTGACCCTTCCGGTGTGCTGCCGGTGCACGGGGCACCTGCCGGGCGGCCGTGCCCGGCGCCTCGACCGTACCGTCACCGGCGCGACCTGGGAAACCTGGTGCGGGGGTGAAGTCGGGGCACGGGTGTGCGGGCGGCCCGGAACGCACGCCGCCCCCCGGCGGACCGGGGGGCGGCGTGCGGGTCGCGGCCGGCGGGACCGGCCGCGGGGCCGGTCGGGCGGCGGCGTCAGACCGACAGCAGGTCCACCACGAAGATCAGCGTCTCGCCGGGCTTGATGGCGGGGGTGGGGCTCTGGTTGCCGTAGGCCAGGTGCGCCGGGATGACCAGCTCGCGGCGGCCGCCGACCTTCATGCCGACGACGCCCTGGTCCCAGCCCTTGATGACCCGGCCGCCGCCCAGCGGGAAGCGGAACGTCTGGTTGCGGTTCCAGCTGGCGTCGAACTCCTCGCCGGTGCTGAAGGCGACGCCCACGTAGTGGACCTCCACCGTCTGCCCCGGCTTGGCCTCGGCCCCGTCGCCCACCCAGATGTCGCGGATCTGCAGCTCGGCCGGCGGCTCGCCGCCCGGGAAGTCAACCAGCGGCTTCTCGATGCTCACAATGCCTCTTTCCATGGCCCCGGCGGTTCCGGGGCACGTCTGTCGCGTACAGGGCGGGACGCCGCGAGGGCGGCCGCCCGGTCATTCCTACCCCGCGTCCAGGATGTCCACGACGAACACCAGGGTGGAGTTCGCGGGGATGGAGCCCTGCGCCTGGTCCTTGTAGCCGAGGGACGGCGGGATCACCAGCTCGACGCGGCTGCCGACCTTCTGCCCGACCAGGCCCTTGTCCCAGCCCTCGATGACCTGGCCGCCGCCGGTGGCGAAGGAGAACGCCTGGCCGCGGTCCAGCGAGGAGTCGAACTTCTTGCCGTTGCTGTAGAGCAGGCCGGTGTACTGGACCACGACCTTCTGCCCGGCGGTGACCTTCGGGCCCTTGCCCGGGATCAGCACGGCGGACTTCAGCTCCTTGGGCGCGGGGACGCCCTTGGGCGGCGTGATGGTCGCCGCCTTCCTGCCGTGGTCCTGGACCTGCGGCAGGCCGGCCGGGGCCGGCACCGGGGTGCCCTGGACGACGGCCGCCGGGTCGGTGGCCCGGACGATGTCCAGGGCGAAGGTCAGGGTGTGCCCGGGGCCCACCCCCGCCTGCGGGTTGCCCTGGGCGCCGAAGGCGGCCGCGGGCGGCGCGACGACGAGGACGCGGCTGCCCACCCGGTGGCCCGCGATGCTCCGGTCCAGCGCGGCGATGAGCTCGCCCGCGCCGGCCTGGAAGAACTGCGGGTGGCCGCCCTTGTCGTACGAGCCGGGGATGGCCTTCCCGCTCTCCCAGTCCTTGCCCGTGTAGTCGACGGTGACCCAGTCGCCCTTCTTCACCACCGGGCCGCCGCCCTGGGAGAGGGTCTTCACCACGAAGGTCCCGTCGGGCTTGGCCTTGGGCACCTGGATGACCGCCGGCTTCCCGAAGGCACCGGTGACGGTCGGGAGCACCGCGGCGGTGTCCTTGATCGGCGGCACGGTCGGCTGCGGGGGCGCGGACGGGGCGGCGGTGGGGGTCTGCGCGGCCTCGGCGGCCGGCGCGGCCGCGTCGTCGCCGCCCCGGTTGGTCAGGTACAGCGTGACACCGCTGCCGACGAGCAGCACGGCGAGGACCGTGCCGAGCACCACGCCGAGCCGGCCGACGCCGGTCGGCTCCTCGTCGTACCCGGCCTCGGACTGCGGGCGGCGCCGCACGTTGGAGGCGAAGACCTGCGGCTGCTCCTCCTCCGCGGGCCGGGCCGCCCGGCGTCCGACCTCGGCCTTGCGGACCACTATGGACTCGCCCGTGCCGCCCACGGCCCCGCCCGGCCGCAGCGCGGCCGGGTCGCTGGTCCCGCGGGGGTCGCCCGGGCCCGGCGCGTTCTCAGACATGACTCCCCAATTCGCCGTTCCTCGTCACTGCTGCGCAGAGCGGCAGCAGTATGTCAGGTCCGGCCGGGCGGCGGCCCGGAGCGGCGGCCCGGGGCCCCGTACGCGCCCGCGGCCGGGCGGCCGGGCGGGGCCCCCGGGCCCGGTGCCCGCCCCCGCAGCCGCCCGGCCGGGAGGACGTCAGACGGCCTGGAGGATGTCGATGACGAAGACCAGCGTGGAGTCGGCGGGAATGGGGCCCTGCGCCTTGGCCCCGTAGCCGAGCGACGGCGGGATGACCAGCAGCACCCTGCTGCCCACGGTCTGGCCGACCAGCCCCTGGTCCCAGCCCTTGATGACGTTGCCGGTGCCGATCTGGAACGCGGTGGCGCCGCCGTGGTCCCAGGAGGAGTCGAAGTTCTTCCCCGTCGCCCACAGCGCACCCGTGTACTGGGCGACGATCGTCTGCCCGGAGGCCACCTTCGGCCCGTCGCCCTTGATCAGCACCGCCTTCTGCAGCGCGGTCGGCGGCTTCTGCCCGGCGGGCACGGTGATGGTGGCGGCCGCCCTCCCGTTGTCCTTCACCTGCGGCATGCCGGACGGCGCCGGGACGGCCCGGCCCCGCAGCACGGTGTCCTGGGGCACGGCGCTCAGGACGTCGACCGCGAAGACCAGCGTGTCGTCAGGGCCCACCCCCAGGGCGGTGCTGCCCTTGCCGCCGAAGGCGGCCGCGGGAGGCGCCACCACCAGCACCCGGCTGCCGACCCTGCGGCCCACCACCCCGGTGTCGAAGGCCGGGATCAGCTGGCCGGAGCCCGCCTGGTAGAGCTGCGGCTTCTGGCCGCGGTCGTAGGAGCTGGGGATGGCCTTGCGGGTCGTCCAGTCCGTGGCGGTGTACTGGATCGTCACCCAGTCCCCCTTGCCGACGACCGGACCGGTCCCCTGCGTGGCCGTGGCCACCACGAACCTGCCGGTGGGCGGCCCGGAGGGGAGGGTGATGGACGCCCTCCTGCCGGGGGCCCCGGAGACGGAGGGCATCGGCGACGCGGAGGCCACCGGGGTCGGCACCGGCGGCGGCGAGGCCGGGGCGGAGGCGGAGGCCGGGGGGCTGCTCGGGCCGTTGGAGCCGCCGTCGCTGCCGCACCCGGTGAGGAGCATGAGGGGCAGGACGAGCAGCGCGGCGATGGGACGCACGGCGTTCCTCACTGTCGGTCGCTCAGGCCGGCCCGCGGGCCGGCGCACGGGGACCGGACGTGCGGGACCGGGCCCCCGGACCGGCTCCCCGGACCGCCGGGGGCCGGACACACGGGTCGGGTCCCCTGATGTCCGGACTCTCCGGACACCATAGGACCCGACGTGCCGCCGTTCCCGGCAGGCGGCGGCCGACGCTCCGCCGGACCGGTGATCGGTCATCCCTTCCGATCAGCGGCCCGGCGGCCGTGCGCCCGTCCTCCGCGGGCCGGTCACATGCCGGCGATGAGCTTGTCCACCCGCTCGTCCACGGAGCGGAAGGGGTCCTTGCACAGGACCGTGCGCTGCGCCTGGTCGTTGAGCTTGAGGTGGACCCAGTCGACCGTGAAGTCCCGGCGCTGCTCCTGGGCGCGGCGGATGAAGTCGCCGCGGAGGCGGGCCCGGGTGGTCTGCGGCGGCACCGACTTGGCCTGGAAGGTCTTGAGGTCGGTGGTCACCCGCTCCGCCTGCCCCTTGTTCTGCAGCAGGTAGAACAGGCCGCGGCGGCGGTGGATGTCGTGGTACGCGAGGTCGATCTGGGCCACCCGGGGATGCGACATGCTCATCCCGTTCTTCTCGCGATAGCGCTCGATCAGCTGGTACTTCATGACCCAGTCGATCTCCGTGCCGACCTTGGCGAGGTCCTCGGTGCGGACCGCGTCGAGGGTGCGGCCCCACAGGTCCAGGACGCGCTCCACCGTGCCGGTGCGGATGCCGCGGCGGTCGGCGAACTCGACCGCCTTGGCGTAGTACTCCTCCTGGATCTCCAGCGCGGACGCCTCCCGGCCGTTGGCCAGGCGGACCTGGCGGCGGCCGCTGAGGTCGTGGCTGACCTCGCGGATGGCCCGGATGGGGTTCTCCAGGGTGAGGTCGCGCATCACCGTGCCGGCCTCGATCATGCGGAGCACCAGGTCGGTGGCGCCGACCTTGAGCAGGGTGGTGGTCTCCGACATGTTGGAGTCGCCGACGATCACGTGCAGGCGACGGTAGCGCTCCGCATCGGCGTGCGGCTCGTCGCGGGTGTTGATGATCGGCCGGGAGCGGGTGGTGGCCGAGCTGACGCCCTCCCAGATGTGCTCGGCCCGCTGGCTGACGCAGTACACGGCGCCGCGCGGGGTCTGCAGCACCTTGCCGGCGCCGCAGATCAGCTGGCGGGTGACCAGGAAGGGGATGAGGATGTCGGCCAGCCGGGAGAACTCCCCGTGCCGCGCCACGAGGTAGTTCTCGTGGCAGCCGTAGGAGTTCCCGGCGGAGTCGGTGTTGTTCTTGAAGAGGTAGACGTCCCCGGCGATGCCCTCCTCGTGCAGGCGCCTCTCGGCGTCCACGAGGAGCCCTTCGAGGATGCGTTCCCCGGCCTTGTCGTGGGTGACCAGTTCGGTGACGTCGTCGCATTCCGGCGTGGCGTACTCCGGGTGCGATCCGACGTCCAGGTAGAGGCGGGCGCCGTTGCGCAGGAAGACGTTGCTGCTGCGGCCCCACGAGACGACACGGCGGAAGAGGTAGCGCGCCACTTCGTCCGGGGACAGGCGCCGCTGCCCCCGGAACGTGCAGGTGACACCGTACTCGTTCTCCAGCCCGAAAATGCGGCGGTCCATGAGGGGACTTTACGCTTTTGAGCCGCTTCTGAAACCGTTTCGGGGACGGCGGTTCGATCACGGCCCGCGGGTGCGGCGGGACTTCCGCCGATCGGCCCCGTCGGCGGCGCGGGCCGCCGCCCCGGCCGGCCCGGACCTGTGCGGGGGCGCTCCGGGCATGCCGGTGCGCCCCCGCGACCGCTGGTCGTCGCGGAGGCGCACCGGGCCGGCGGCGCGGGGCCGGAACGGCCCGCAGGGAGTCCGGGCGGGCCTTACGGCCCCAGCGGGCCGGGAGGGCCCCGCAGGGGGCCCGGCGGGTCCCTCAGGGGCCCTCCCGGCCCGCTGGGGCTCCGGGGCGGGGCTCAGAGCAGGGGCGCGGACGGGCCCCCGCCGCCCTCGGCGGCACCCTCGCCGCCGTCCTCCGGCCCGGCCGGCTTCCTCTCCAGCGGGGGCGCGACGGGCGCGTCGTCCTCGGCGGCCAGCAGGCGGCCCAGCTGGGCGCCGAGGACCCGCTTGAACTTGCGCTTCTGGGGGCGGCTGCGGTCCAGCACGGCCACCTCCAGCTGCTCCGGGGTGATGGTGCGGGGGGTGCCCCCGTTGGGGTCCCGGGCCAGGGAGTCCACGGCGAGCCGGAGCGCCTCGGCCAGGGTGAGCCCGGACCGGTGGCGCTGGCCCAGGTAGTTGCCGATGGAGTCGGCGTTGCCGCCCACGACGACGCTGTTGTGCTCGTCCACGACCGAGCCGTCGGGGGTGAGCCGGTAGATCTGGTCGTCCTCGGGGCCCTTGCCGACCTCGGCGACGATCAGCTCGACCTCGTACGGCTTCTCGCCGACCGAGGAGAAGATGGTGCCGAGGGTCTGGGCGTAGACGTTGGCCAGGCCGCGGGCGGTGACGTCGGCCCGGTCGTAGGAGTAGCCGCGCAGGTCGGCGTAGCGGACGCCGCCGATGCGCAGGTTCTCGAACTCGTTGTAGCGGCCGACGGCGGCGAAGGCGATGCGGTCGTAGATCTCGCTGACCTTGTGCAGCGCCCGGGAGGTGTTCTCCGCCACGAAGACGATGCCGTCGGTGTAGGTGAGCACGACCACGCTGCGGCCGCGCGCGATGCCCTTGCGGGCGTACTCGGCGCGGTCCGCCATGGCCTGCTGGGGTGAGACGTAGAACGGCGTCGACACCGGCTGTCGTCCCCTTCTGTCGGTGGGCCCGGACGGGGCCGGGGGTGGGTTGCGGACGGGGCGGGGCCCCCGGGGCTACAGCAGCGGCGCCTGGGGCCCGTCGGGCTGCTCCATCCGCCCGGCGGTCACCGAGCGTGCGATCTCGGCGACCTCGTCGTCGGACAGCCTGCGGAAGCCGTCCTCGGTCACCAGGGCCACGATGGGGAAGATCCGCCGGGCGAGGTCCGGGCCGCCGGTGGCCGAGTCGTCGTCGGCGGCGTCGTACAGGGCCTGGACGGCCAGGGTGGCGGCCTGGTCGGCGGTGAGGTCGTCGCGGTAGAGCTTCTTCATCGACCCGCGGGCGAAGACCGAGCCGGAGCCGGTGGCCGCGAAGCCGCGCTCCTCGGAGCGGCCGCCGGTGACGTCGTAGGTGAAAATCCGGCCGCGGCCCTCGTCGAGGTCGTACCCGGCGAAGATCGGCACCACCGCGAGGCCCTGCATGGCCATGCCGAGGTTGCCGCGGATCATCGTGGAGAGGCGGTTGGCCTTGCCCTCCAGGGAGAGCTGGGCGCCCTCGATCTTCTCGTAGTGCTCCAGCTCCAGCTGGAAGAGCCGCACCATCTCCACGGCGAGGCCCGCGGTGCCGGCGATGCCGACCGCGGAGTACTCGTCGGCGGGGAAGACCTTCTCGATGTCGCGCTGGGCGATGACGTTGCCCATGGTGGCGCGGCGGTCGCCGGCCAGCACCACGCCGCCGCGGAAGGAGGCCGAGACGATGGTCGTCCCGTGCGGGGCCTCCAGCGCGGCCGCGCCGGCCGCCGGACGGCGGCCGGGCAGCAGCTCCGGGGAGTGCTGCCCCAGGAAGTCGATGAACGAGGAGGACCCGGGGGTCAGGAAGGCAGCCGGCAGACGCCCGGTGCCGTGAGTGTTGGCTTCCACACGATCCCTTCCTAGAAGGCGGCGGTCCGCCGTACCAGTACGGCACGGACCCTACCCGTTCCATGGTCGTCTTCCACCGCGTCCGCGGTGCGGGAACGCACCGCGTCCGCGGCGGGCGGGCACCCGGTCCGGTCCGGGCGGTCAGCAGACCGCGGAGCACTCCGGAGAGTGCTCCGCGGTGCCGCCCGCCCCCCGGACCGGGCGCCGTCCTGCCGCTACTCGCCGCCCTTCTGGACGAACCCGCGGACGAAGTCCTCGGCGTTCGACTCCAGCACCTCGTCGATCTCGTCCAGGACGGCGTCGACGTCGTCGGAGAGCTTGTCCTGCCGCTCCTTGAGGTCGTCCGAGCCCTGCGCCTCGGGGGCCTGCTCCTCGACCTCCTCGGAGGAGCGGTTGGCCCGCTGCTGGCCGCCGCCGGTGTCCTTGGTCGCCATCTCCCTCACCCCGCTCACTTCGACTGCGATACTGGTCAGACCCTACCTACGGGCTGTGACAAGCGCTCCGGTTACGCGCACCTTCCTCGACGACCGGTGCTCCTCCTCATGATTCCCCCCGGAGGGGGGCTTCACCCTTGGTGACCGCCGGGTCACGAGCCGGACAGCACGCGGACGAGGTCCTCCGCGGTGCGGCAGCGGTCGAGCAGCTCCTTCACGTGGTTGCGGGTGCCCCGCAGCGGCTCCAGCGTGGGCACGCGCTGCAGCGAGTCCCGTCCGGGCAGGTCGAAGATGACCGAGTCCCAGGAGGCGGCCGCGACGTGGTCCGCGTACTGCTCCAGGCAGCGGCCGCGGAAGTACGCACGGGTGTCCTCCGGGGGCTTGACGGCGGCCCTGGCGACCGCGTCCTCGTCCAGCAGCCGCTCGAAGCGCCCACGGGCCACCAGGCGGTTGTACAGGCCCTTCTCGGCCCGCACGTCGGAGTACTGCAGGTCGACCAGGTGGAGCCGGGGGTTGTCCCAGTCCAGGCCGTCGCGCTGCCGGTACCCCTCCAGGATCTCCTTCTTGGCGATCCAGTCCAGCTCCCGGCTCAGGCTCATCGGGTCGCGCTCCAGGCGGCCGAGGACGTCCTCCCAGCGGTCGAGCACGTCGCGGGTCTGGTCGTCGGCGTCGGCGCCGTAGCGGTCCTCGACGTACTTGTGGGCGAGCTCGCAGTACTCCATCTGGAGCTGCACCGCGGTGAGGGTGCGGCCGTTGCGGAGCGTGACGATCTGCTGGAGCGTCGGGTCGTGCGAGACCTGGTGCAGGGTGCGCACCGGCTGGTCCACGGCGAGGTCCACCGAGATGAAGCCGTCCTCGATCATGGAGAGGACCAGGGCGGTCGTGCCCAGCTTGAGGTAGGTGGAGACCTCGGAGAGGTTGGCGTCGCCGATGATGACGTGCAGCCGGCGGTAGCGCTCGGCGTCGGCGTGCGGCTCGTCCCGGGTGTTGATGATGGGCCGTTTGAGGGTCGTCTCCAGGCCGACCTCGACCTCGAAGTAGTCCGCGCGCTGGCTGATCTGGAAGCCGTGCGCCGAGCCGTCCTGGCCGATGCCGACCCGGCCGGCCCCGCAGACCACCTGCCGGGAGACGAAGAACGGGGTGAGGTGGCGGACGATGTCCGTGAACGGCGTCGACCGCCTCATCAGGTAGTTCTCGTGGCAGCCGTAGGAGGCGCCCTTGTTGTCGGTGTTGTTCTTGTAGAGGTGGATCGGCTGGGCGCCGGGCAGCTCCGCGGCGCGCGCCGCGGCGGCGGCCATGACCCGCTCGCCGGCCTTGTCCCAGAGCACGGCGTCGCGCGGGTTGGTGGTCTCCGGGGCGCTGTACTCCGGATGGGCGTGGTCGACGTAGAACCGGGCGCCGTTGGTCAGGATCACGTTCGCCAGGCCGATGTCCTCGTCGGTGAGCTGGCTGGAGTCCGCGACCTCGCGCGCGAGGTCGAAACCCCGGGCGTCCCGGAGCGGGTTCTCCTCCTCGAAGTCCCACCGGGCCCGCCTCGCCCGCTGCATCGCCGCCGCGTAGGCGTTGACGATCTGCGACGAGGTGAGCATGGCGTTGGCGTTGGGGTGTCCGGGGACGGAGATCCCGTACTCGGTCTCGATCCCCATCACGCGCCGTACTGACATGCGGCCCTCCTTGCCCGGCACCGCGCCCCGACCGGGCGCGGCACTGCCCTTCGAGCCTAGAACCACCGGCGGACGTCGGGCGGATCGTCCGCCGCGCGCACCGTCCGGCTGCGGGAGATTGCGGTCTCCCGCAGCCGGACGGTGGAGGCGGTGGTGCGGCGGCCCGTGCGGGCGGCCGGTCCTACAGGTACTGACCCGTGTTGGCCACGGTGTCGATGGATCGGCCGGACTCGGCGCCCTGCTTGCCGGTGACGAGCGTGCGGATGAAGACGATCCGCTCGCCCTTCTTGCCGGAGATGCGGGCCCAGTCGTCCGGGTTGGTGGTGTTGGGCAGGTCCTCGTTCTCCTTGAACTCGTCCACGCAGGCGGCGAGCAGGTGGGAGACGCGCAGGCCCTTCTGGCCGTGGTCGAGGAAGTCCTTGATGGCCATCTTCTTCGCCCGGTCCACGATGTTCTGGATCATCGCCCCGGAGTTGAAGTCCTTGAAGTACAGGACCTCCTTGTCACCGTTGGCGTAGGTGACCTCCAGGAAGCGGTTCTCCTCGGTCTCGGAGTACATCCGCTCCACGACCGACTGGATCATGGCGTCCACGGCGGCGTCCGCCGAGGAGCCGTGCTCCTTGAGGTCGTCGGGGTGCAGCGGCAGGGTGGCCTTGAGGTACTTCGAGAAGATGTCCCGGGCCGCCTCGGCGTCCGGACGCTCGATCTTGATCTTGACGTCCAGCCGGCCCGGCCGGAGGATCGCCGGGTCGATCATGTCCTCGCGGTTGGAGGCGCCGATGACGATGACGTTCTCCAGGCCCTCCACGCCGTCGATCTCGGCGAGCAGCTGCGGGACGATGGTGTTCTCCACGTCCGAGCTGACGCCGGAGCCGCGGGTGCGGAAGAGCGACTCCATCTCGTCGAAGAAGACGATGACGGGCGTGCCCTCGCTCGCCTTCTCCCGGGCCCGCTGGAAGACCAGGCGGATCTGCCGCTCGGTCTCGCCCACGTACTTGTTGAGCAGCTCGGGGCCCTTGATGTTGAGGAAGTAGCTCTTGCCCTGCGGGCGGCCGGTGACCTCGGCGACCTTCTTGGCAAGGGAGTTGGCCACGGCCTTGGCGATGAGCGTCTTGCCGCAGCCGGGCGGGCCGTAGAGCAGGACGCCCTTCGGCGGCCGGAGCTCGTACTCCTGGAAGAGGTCGGCGTGCAGGTACGGCAGCTCCACGGCGTCGCGGATCTGCTCGATCTGGTTGGCCAGGCCGCCGATCTGCCGGTAGTCGATGTCCGGGACCTCCTCGAGGACCAGCTCCTCGACCTCGGACTTCGGGATCACCTCGTACACGTAGCCGGAGCGGGGCTCCAGCAGCAGTGCGTCACCGGACCGCAGGAGGCTGTCGCGCAGCGGCTCGGCGAGCCGGACCACGCGCTCCTCGTCGGTGTGGCCGAGCACCAGGGCGCGCTCGCCGTCCTCCAGGACCTCCTTGAGGGTGACGATCTCGCCGAGGGACTCGAACTCGAGGGCGTCCACGATGTTCATGGCCTCGTTGAGCAGGACCTCCTGGCCGCGCCGGAGCTCGTCGAGGTCGATGTTGGGACTGACGTTGACCCGCAGCTTGCGGCCGCCGGTGAAGATGTCCGCCGTCCCGTCCTCGACGGTGCTGAGGAAGGTGCCGAATCCGGCCGGGGGCTGGGCGAGCCGGTCCACCTCCTCCTTGAGGGCCACGATCTGGTCGCGGGCCTCGCGGAGGGTGGCGGCGAGCCGCTCGTTCTGGGCCGTCACACCGGCCAGGTTGGTCTGCAGCTCGACAATGCGCTCCTCGAGGATCCTCGAGTGGCGCGGCGAGTCGGCGAGCTTTCGGCGCAGCACGGCAATCTCCTGCTCCAGGAACGAGACCTGAGCGGCCTCCTCGGAATCCCGAGCCGGCCTGGCGCTGCTGCGGTTGTAGTCGTCATCGTGGGCTGCCACGGTCCTCACCTCCTCCGGGGGAGCTGGACGCTTCCAGACCCTACCTGTGCCAGGGGGCGTGTAAACCCCTAGATCAGAAAGACGGAAGGGGCGTGTCCGATCTTCACCCTTGCGCGCTTCCCCTCGCCAGGGAGATACCCACCCGGCACCTGCGGAAAGCGACCAGATGTATCGTCGATCAGGTCAATGAGCGATCGCTGCCGCCGCAACCGGACCGATCGTTGTACGAATGGCGGGAATGCCCCGGACGGGGCGACTCAGGACAGAAACGGCAGGCGAGATGTCCCCGACCGGCAGGCCTTCGGAAGCAGAGCCCCTCGAGGTGTGGATCGACCAGGATCTCTGCACCGGCGACGGGATCTGCGCGCAGTACGCGCCCGAGGTCTTCGAGCTCGACATCGACGGACTGGCCTACGTGAAGGGCGAGGACGACGAGCTGCGGCAGGAGCCGGGCGCGTCGGTCCCGGTGCCGCTGACGGTGCTTCAGGACGTGGTGGACTCGGCGAAGGAGTGCCCGGGCGACTGCATCCACGTCCGCCGCGCCCGCGACCGCGTGGAGGTGTACGGGCCGGACGCCGAGTAGGACCGCGGGACCGGTCCGCTCCCCCGCCGGCCGCCCGCGGGCGGCCGGCGGGGGCAGGGCGGTGCGGGCGGGGCCGCCCTACTGCGGGTCCGGGACCTGCGCGCGGACCCACGAGGTGCCCGCCCGCGCCCAGCTCAGGATCAGGTGGACGTCCGGGCAGCAGCGCGGCACGTCCAGGGTGGAGTAGCCCTGGACCCGGGCCGTGACGGTGCCGTCCCGGTCCGCCTCCAGCGCCAGCACGTCGAGGTTCTCCTCCGGCCGCACCAGGGTGGCCGCGATCCGCGGGCCCGCGGGTCCCGCCGCGAGGAGGTACACGCCGTCGGGCGGTGTGCCGTTCGTGCCGTCGCAGTGGGCGGCGACCACCGTCTCGGGGCGGCCGTCGCGGTCGAGGTCGGCGGAGGAGGAGTGCGCCGCCTTCACCGGGAACGGACCGCAGTCCAGCGGCAGGCGGACACGGGCCGGGTCGGGGGCGGCGGCCGGGGCCGCGGAGGGCACCGGATGCGCGGCGGGGCCCACGGGCGCGCTGGGGGCCCCGGAGGGGGCCGGGCGGGCCGTCCGGGCGGCGCCCTCGGCCGGGGCCGTGACGACGGCCGTGGTGATCACCGCGCCGACCGCGGCCGCCGTGGCCGCCCAGTGGAACGGCCCGGAGCGGGCGTGCGCGGGGCCGCCGCCCCGTCCGCGTCCCCCGTCCGCACGCGGCTCCGCGTCCGCTGCCTCGGCTGCTGCGTCCACCTGGTGATCCCCTCCACCGGCGCGGGTGTGCCCGGCCGCCGGAACGGTGGGCATGTCATGTGGCCCAGATCCTGCCACACCGTGGCGCGATCGCGTCCCCCGGGGCGGTGCGGCCGTGCGGACCGCCGGGGTGGCTGCCGGAGGCCCCGGGAGGCGGCTGCGGGAGGGGGTCCGGAGGCGGGGTGCGGCCGGGGTGCGGCGAGGGCTGCGGACGGCCCGGGGAGCACGGACGGCGGGGCGGGGCGGGCCGGAGGACCGGTCCGTCCCGCCCCGCCGTCGTGCGGGGCGGTGCGGGGGCGCGTCAGGCCGCGCCGCCGCCCGCCGCCTCGTAGTCCTCGCCGTAGGCGCCCTTGGAGGGGCGGCGGCGGCGCAGCGGGGGCTCCACGCCGTCGGCGAGCCGGCGGGCGGTGAGCAGGAAGCCGGTGTGGCCGATCATCCGGTGGTCCGGGCGGACCGCCAGGCCCTCCAGGTGCCAGGTGCGGACCATGGTCTCCCAGGCCTGCGGCTCGGTGAACGTCCCGTGCTCGCGCAGCGCCTCGACGGTGCGCGACATCTGGGTGGTGGTCGCCACGTAGCAGCAGACCAGGCCGCCGGGGACCAGCGCCTTGGAGACGGCGTCCAGGCACTCCCAGGGGGCGAGCATGTCCAGGATGACCCGGTCGACCTCGGTCTCGGCCAGGTGGTCCTGGAGGTCGCCGACGGTCAGCCTCCACGCGGGGTGCGGACCGCCGAAGTACCGCTCGACGTTCTTGCGGGCGATGTCCGCGAAGTCGGCCCGGCGCTCGTACGAGGAGAGCATGCCCTGGTCGCCGACCGCGCGCAGCAGGTAGGTGGAGAGCGACCCGGACCCGACACCGGCCTCGACGACGCGGGCGCCGGGGAAGATGTCGGCCATCGAGATGATCTGCCCCGCGTCCTTGGGGTAGACCACCGCGGCGCCGCGCGGCATGGACAGGACGTAGTCGGGGAGCAGGGGCCGCAGCGCGAGGTAGGCGACGTTCCCCGTGGTACGCACGACAGTGCCCTCGGGGGCACCGATCAGCTCGTCGTGGGGGAAGGAACCCTTGTGGGTGTGGAAGTTCTTCCCGGCCTCGAGCGTGAACGTGTAGTGGCGTCCCTTGGGGTCGGTGAGCTGGACCTGGTCCCCGACCTGGAAGGGCCCGCGACGGCGGGCGGCACCGGTCGGTTCGGACATGCGGTTCATTCTAGTGCCAGTCCGGGGGCTTCCCCGACCACGCGGCGGCCGCCCGCCCGGCGGGGGGCCGGGAGGGGCGGGGCCCCGCCGGGCACCGGCCGGGAGGCGGGACGCGGCGGCCGGCGGGCGGGAGCGGGGACGCGGCCGCAGCCGGGCGGCGGGCGGGGACGCGGCGGTCAGCGGCCCGCCATCGCGGCGGCGAGGACCCGCTCCACGTCGGCGAGGGAGAGCACCCCGTGGACCGTGCCGTCCGCCTCGACGACCAGGTACTCGCTGGCGGGCGCCCGCCGCAGCGCCGCCAGCAGCTCCTCGCCGTCGCCGTCGGCGGACAGCCGCATGCCCGGGAGCAGGTCGCGGGCGAGGGCGCCGGTGGCCGTCCAGGGGCGGCGGTGCTCCGGCACGGCGAGGACGGCGGCCTCCCGGACCAGGGCGCGCGGCTCGCCGCGGCCGTCGACCACCACGATGCCGCGGGCCCCCGCCTCGCGGGCCTGCCGCAGGGCCTCGGCGAGCGGGGTGTCCGCGGCGACCTGCACGGCCGGGCGGGTGAGGGCGCGCACCCGCAGCCGCGGCAGCGCCTCCTTGAGGCGGGCGGTGCGCAGGCTCTGCCCGGCGCCGTTCCAGATGATTGCCGCCAGGACGGCGGCGAGGACGGCGTCGGTGAGGGTGTCGGCCCCGGAGGCGGCCGGCGCCGTGCGCCGGGCGGTCAGCAGGGGCAGCCCGACCAGGACGGCCACCGCGAGGCAGCGGCCCGCCCAGGCCGCGGCCGCGGTGCCCGCCAGCGGCCGGCCGGTGGCGCGCCACACGGCGGCGCGGAGCATCCGGCCGCCGTCCAGCGGCAGGCCGGGCAGCAGGTTGAAGGCGGCCACGACGACGTTCGAGGCCATCAGGCCGGCCAGCAGCACCCCGGGCACCGTGTCGGGCCGCACGAGGCGGAGGCCCAGGTAGAAGACGCCGCCGGTCACGAGGGAGAGCAGCGGACCGGAGAACGCGAGCCAGAACTCCCGGCCGGGGGTCTCCGCCTCCTTCTCGATCTCGGAGACGCCGCCGAAGAACTGCAGCTGGATGCGGCGCACGGGGAGGCGGTAGCGGAGCGCGACCAGGGTGTGGGCGAGTTCGTGGACGAGGACCGAGGCGTAGAAGGCGACGGCGAAGAAGAGCGCCAGCAGGTAGCGCTCGCGGCCCAGTCCGGGCAGCACCGTCCCGAGTCGGCTGCCGAAGACCCAGGTGATGAGCGCGGCGATGACGAACCAGGTGGGGGTGACGTAGACCGGGACGCCGAAGGGGCGCCCCATGAGGATCCCGCCGCGCGGGCGCTCGGGGTCGTCGGGCCGTCCGGGGCCGGGCCGTCCGGGGCCGGGCTGACCGGGGCCGGACGGCAGGGGGCCGGCCGGTCCGGGGTCGGGCCGCCCGGGGTCGGGCCGCCCGGGGTCGCGGGGGGCCGGGCCGGAGGGGTCGGGGCGGTCGGGGCCGGCCGGTCCGGGGCGGGCCCCGTCCGACGTCGGCTGCCCCCTGGTCTCGCTCACCGTGGCCCCTTCAGATCGCGTCCGGCGCGGCGTCCGGGGGCGGGCCCGGGACGCACGCGTACGCCCACGCTACGTGATGGCCGGGTGCCGGACGATCGCGGGCGTGCTCCCGTGCGGCGGCCGGTGCGGGTGTGGCACCCCTGGTCTGGTACCCGCTCCGGAGGCGGGTCAGCCGCATCCGGCCCGGGAGACCGGAGGACCGCGGACGGGACGCGGGCGGGACATGGACGGGAGGCGGAGGACGGGAGGCGGAGGACGGGCGGAGGAGCGCGGGGCCGCGGGTGCCGGGAGGAACCCGGCGCGGTGTCACCGCCGGGGCATAGGGTCGGGGCATGCACCAGACCGACAGCAGCGGCACGCCCGGGGAGCCCGGCGCACCGCCGACCCCGGCCCGTCCTGCGGCGGGTGCCCCCGCCGCGGGGCGCCCGGCCGCCGCGCCCACCGGCCTCTCCCCGTCACGGGCGGCCGACTTCATGAACTGCCCGCTGCTGTACCGGTTCCGGGTGATCGACCGGCTCCCCGAGCCGCCGAGCCCCGCCGCGACGCGGGGCACGGTGGTCCACGCCGTCCTGGAGCGGCTCTTCGACAGCCCCGCGGGCGAGCGCACCCCCGAACGGGCCCGGGAGTTGCTGCGCCCCCAGTGGGAGCGGCTGCTGGGCGAGCGCCCCGAGCTGGCGGACCTCTTCCCCGACGACGCGGACGGCTCGGTGCTGGCCGGCTGGCTCGCCGACGCCGAGCGGCTGCTGGACGGGTACTTCCGGCTGGAGGACCCGAACCGGCTGGAGCCCGCCGAGCGGGAGCTGTACGTGGAGACCGCCCTGGAGTCGGGCCTGGTGCTGCGCGGCTACGTCGACCGGGTCGACGTGGCGCCCACCGGCGAGGTCCGGCTGGTCGACTACAAGACCGGCCGGGCGCCCTCGCGGGACTTCGAGGGCAAGGCCATGTTCCAGATGAAGTTCTACGCGCTGGTGCTGTGGCGGCTGCGGGGCGTGGTGCCGAAGCGGCTGCAGCTGGTCTACCTGGGCAGCGGCGACGTGGTGGCGTACGACCCGGAGCCGGAGGACCTGCGGGCCGTGGAGCGCAAGCTGCTGGCCCTGTGGGAGGCGATCGGGAGAGCCGTGGCGACCGGCGAGTGGCGCCCCCGCCCGAGCCGCCTGTGCGACTGGTGCGACCACCGCGCCCTGTGCCCGAGTTTCGGCGGTACGCCGCCGCCCTACCCGCTCGACGTGCTGCCCCAGCCGAGGACGACCGAGGAGTCGTGGTGACGATCCGAGTGCTGCTGGTCGACGACCAGCCGCTGCTGCGCACCGGTTTCCGGATGATCCTGGAGGCCGAGCCCGACCTGGCCGTGGTGGGCGAGGCCGGCGACGGCCAGCAGGCCCTGGACCAGGTGCGGGCGCTGCAGCCGGACGTGGTGCTGATGGACATCCGGATGCCCCGGATGGACGGCGTGGAGGCCACCCGGCGGATCGCCGGACCGGGCCGGGACGGGCCGGCGAAGGTGCTGGTGCTCACCACCTTCGACCTGGACGAGTACGTCGTGGAGGCGCTGCGGGCGGGGGCGAGCGGCTTCCTGCTCAAGGACGTGCCGGCGGAGGAGCTGGTGCAGGCGATCCGGGTGGTGGCGGACGGCGCCGCGATGCTGGCGCCCAGCGTGACGCGCCGGCTGCTGGACATGTACGCCACCCGGCTGCCCTCGGGCGACGAGGCGCCGCCCGCCTCGCTGGGCACGCTCACCGAGCGCGAGGTGGAGGTGCTGCGGCTGGTGGCGCGGGGGCTGTCCAACGCGGAGATCGCCGCCGAGCTGTTCGTCAGCGAGACGACGGTGAAGACCCACGTGGGCCACGTGCTGACCAAGCTGGGCCTGCGCGACCGGGTGCAGGCGGCCGTGTACGCCTACGAGAGCGGCCTGGTCCGCCCGGGTGCCCTGTAGGCGCGGCCGGCCGGCCCCCGTGCGCACGGCCCTCACGGGGGCCGCACGCACGGGGGCCGCACGCACGGGGGCCGCACGCACGGGGGCCGGCCGGAGCGGGTGCTCCGGCCGGCCCCTCGGGTCCGGCCGCGGACCTCGGCGGTCCGCGGTGCGGGTCAGCCGTCGATGCGGCTGATCTGCCAGAAGCGGAAGACGCCGGTGACGTCCACGGTGGACTCCAGGCCGCCGATGTTGTCCTTGCAGGCGTAGAACGACTTGCTCTGCCAGAGGGGAACCAGCGGAGAGGCGTGGGCGACGATCCGCTGCATCGCGGCGAACTGGTCCAGGGTGGCGCTGCGGTCGGCGATCCTGCGGGTCTGCGGAATCAGGCGGCCGGTGATCTGGGGGCTGTCCCAGCTGTTGGCGAACGTGCCGCCCTGGACCACCAGCGGGACGATGTAGTCGTCGGCGTCGGGGTAGTCGGGTACCCAGGAGACGGTGTACGCCTGGTAGACGCCGCGCTGCCAGTTCTTGGTGAAGGTGGTCCAGTCGGCCTCCTGCTTCACCTCGACCCTGAACAGCCCGCTGGCCTCCAGCTGCTGCTTGATCTGCTCCGCCTCGACGCGGTTGACACCGGTGCGGGACCAGGTGAGGGAGAAGTCCACCGGCGCCTTGATGCCGGCGGTCCGCAGGATCCGGCGGGCGGCGTCGACGCTGGGGTCTCCGTACTCGCTGTAGAAGGCGGTATTGCTGCCGAGGATGCCTGCGGGGACGACCGAGTAGAGGGCCTGCACGGTGCGCTGGTGGGAGTCGCGGGCGATGGCCTTGCGGTCCAGCAGCTGGGCGACGGCGCGGCGCACGGCGGTACGGCCGACGACCGGGTCCTTGGTGTTGAAGACCAGGTAGCGGGTCTCGGCGGCGGTTCCTTCGACGATCTTGACGCCGCCGGTCCCCTTGAGGGCCGCGTCCTTGTAGGCGAGGACGTCCTTGGGATCGAGTCCGTTGTCGGTGAGGTCGACGTCTCCGCTGTCCAGCGCCGACTTCATCTGGGAGGCCTCGTTGAAGTAGCGCAGGTTGAAGGCGCTGTTCTCCAGCTTGGCGATGCCCTTGTAGTCCGGGTTGGCGCTCATGTGCACGGTGCCGGGAATCCTGGCCCCGCCGTCGGCGGCGGGCATCTCGTCGATGCCGTCGACCTTGTAGGGGCCGGAGCCGACCATGCGGCTGTTGGGCAGCAGGGAGGCCGCCGGGTAGACCTGGTGGTCGACGATGGCGCCCGCCGGGGTGGCGATCTTGGAGGGGAAGACCGCGTCGGGGGCGTTGAGGTGGAAGACCACCTGGTCGGATCCCTTGGCCTCGATCGACGCCAGGGTGCTCAACATGATGTCCGCCGGGCCCGACGGGTCGTGGATCTTCTTCATCCGGGTGAAGGAGAAGACGACGTCCTGGGCCGTGAGCGGGTGGCCGTTGGAGAACTTCAGGCCGCTGCGCAGCGTGCAGGTGTACTCGGTCGCGCTGCCGCCGGCGAAGGAGCAGGACTGGGCCGCTTCGGGCTGCGGCGTCGTGGCGCCCGCCGGGAAGCTCAGCAGCGTCTGGTGGGTGTTGGCGAGCAGCATCCAGGAACCGGCGTCGTAGGCGCCGGCCGGGTCGAGGGTACTGGTCACCGCGGTGGTGCCCATGGTTATCGCCTTCGCGCCCTCGCCGGCGCCGCCGGGCGTGGAGGAGCCGCACGCGGCGACCGTCGAGGCGACCAGGCCGACGCAGCCGAGCACCGCCAGTCGTGTGACTGCTGACATCTCTTCTCTTCTTCTCCAGACCGGCGGTCAGGGCGCCGCTCGTTGCCGCGCCCGCCCCCGGGGTGTGGGGACGGGCCGCGCCCGCTGCGGCGTGGTGCGACGCAGCGGCCATGCCGTGCGGCCCGCGGACCGGCCGGCGGGCGCGGGTGGACGCCACGGAGCGGTGTGCGGGCCTGGGGTGGCGGTCCGTCAGGCTGCGGGGAGGGGGGCCGACGGGACCGCCACGGGGTGTCGATCGTGTGTAGCGTGCCACAACGTCCGTGCGCACCGGGAAGCGGCCACCGGCGCGGGGCCGCCGGGGGCGGGCCGACTTGGGGATGATTGTCCGCCTTGTACGGGCCGCCGGGACGCGGGCGGGTAACGAGGGTCACACCGGGGCGGGCACCAGGCGGCGCAGCAGCGCCAGGTCGACGTGCTCCAGGGAGGGCACGACGGTGCGCCCCGGCGCCTCCTCGATGCGGGCCACGGACGGGACCGCGACCAGCGTGCACCCGGCGGCCTCGGCGGACCGCACCCCGGTGGGCGAGTCCTCGACGACCACGCAGCGGGCGGGCTCGGCACCCAGCCGGGCGGCGGCGACCAGGTACGGGTCGGGGTGGGGCTTGGTGCGGGTGACCTCGTCCCCGGCGACCGAGAAGGCGAACCGGTGGGCCCCCAGGGTGCGCATCACCAGGTCGATGTCGTGCCGGTGGGAGGCGGAGACCAGGGCGGTGGGCACGCCGTGCTCGGCGAGCTCGTCGAGCAGCCGGTCGGCGCCCGGCATCAGCGGCACCCCTCCGGCCAGCAGCTCGGTGAACCGCTGGTTGATCATCATGGAGAGCTCGGCGGCGGTGAGCGGCACGCCGGTGGTGTCGATGAGGTAGTCCACCACCCGGGACATGGGGCCGCCGACGACCTTGGACCGGTGCGACTCGTCGAGCCGGTGGCCGAGCTCGGCCAGCAGGGTGCTCTCCGCCTGCCACCAGAAGTCCTCGGTGTCCACCAGGGTGCCGTCCATGTCGAGGAGGACGGCCTGGAGCCCGGAGCTGCCGGAGTCGGCTCGGGAGGCGGCGGCGGAGGTGGTGGTCACGGGCGGGGCCCCTCGGGTCGGTTCTGCGGTGCGGATGCGGGTGCGGGTGCGGTTGCGGTGCGGTTGCGGTGCCGGATCCGGTCCGGGTGCGGACGGCCCCTCCGGCGGTGCCGGAAGGGCCGTCCATGATACGCACGTCCGGGCGTGCGGGCCGCCCGGGCCGCGGCGCCCCGGTGGTGTCCCGGCGGCGCCGCGTCGGCACGTCGGGGACGCGGCCCCCGCGCCGGGGCCGGCGGGTCACCGGGCGTTGAAGTACTTCGCCTCCGGGTGGTGGATCACGATGGCGTCGGTGGACTGCTCGGGGTGGAGCTGGAACTCCTCCGACAGCTCGACCCCGATCCGCTCCGGCCGCAGCAGGTCGGCGATCTTGGCCCGGTCCTCCAGGTCGGGGCAGGCGCCGTAGCCGAGCGAGAAGCGGGCGCCGCGGTACTTCAGGGCGAACATGTCGCGGACGTCGTCCGGGTCCTCCCCGGCGAAGCCCAGCTCGGAGCGGACCCGGGCGTGCCAGTACTCCGCCAGCGCCTCGGCGAGCTGCACGGAGAGGCCGTGCAGCTCCAGGTAGTCGCGGTAGGCGTCGGCGGCGAAGAGCTCGTTGGCCGCCTCGGAGATGCGGCCGCCCATGGTGACGACCTGGAAGCCCACCACGTCGCGCTCCCCCGACTCCTCCGGGCGGAAGAAGTCGGCCAGGCAGAGCCGGCGGCCGCGGCGCTGGCGGGGGAAGGTGAACCGGGTCCGCTCGGTGCCGTCCTCGTGGAGGACGACCAGGTCGTCGCCCTTGGAGACGGCCGGGTAGTACCCGTACACCACGGCGGCCTCCAGCAGGCCGTCGGTCTGGAGGCGGTCCAGCCACATCCGCAGCCGGGGACGGCCCTCGGTCTCCACCAGCTCCTCGTAGGTGGGGCCGTCGCCGGACCGGGACGCCTTGAGGCCCCACTGGCCCTTGAAGAGGGCGTCCTCGTCCAGCCAGGACGCGTAGTCGGCGAGCGGGATGCCCTTGACGATGCGGTCGCCCAGGAAGGGCGGGGCGGGGACGGGGTTGTCGACCGCCACGTCGGAGCGGACGGCGCCCCGGTTCTCCTCCGCCTCCTCGGCCCGCGGGCGGGCCGCGACCCGGCGCTGCCGCAGCTCGGGCAGCGCGGCGCCGGGGACCCCGCGCTTGACCGCGATCAGGGCGTCCATCAGCCGCAGGCCCTCGAAGGCGTCGCGGGCGTAGCGGACCTCGCCGTCGTAGACCTCGTGGAGGTCCTGCTCGACGTAGGCGCGGGTGAGGGCGGCCCCGCCGAGGATGACCGGGTAGTCGGCGGCCAGGCCGCGCTGGTTGAGCTCCTCCAGGTTCTCCTTCATGATCACCGTGGACTTGACCAGCAGGCCCGACATGCCGATGACGTCGGCGCCGTGCTCCTGCGCGGCGTCCAGGATCGCCGAGACCGGCTGCTTGATGCCCAGGTTGACGACGTTGTAGCCGTTGTTGGACAGGATGATGTCGACGAGGTTCTTGCCGATGTCGTGGACGTCGCCCTTGACGGTGGCCAGCACGATGGTGCCCTTGCCCTGGCTGCCGGTCCTCTCCATGTGCGGCTCCAGGTGGGCCACCGCGGTCTTCATCACCTCGGCCGACTGGAGCACGAACGGCAGCTGCATCTGGCCGGAGCCGAAGAGCTCGCCGACCGTCTTCATGCCCTCCAGCAGCGTCTCGTTGATGATCTCCAGCGCGGGCCGGGCCGCCAGGGCCTCGTCCAGGTCGGCCTCCAGGCCGGTGCGCTCGCCGTCGACGATGCGGCGCTGCAGGCGCTCCTCCAGCGGCAGCGCGGCCAGCTCCTCGGCCTTGGACGCCCGCACCGACGCCGAGGAGACGCCCTCGAAGAGCCGGAGCAGGCGCTGCAGCGGGTCGTAGCCCTCACGCCGGCGGTCGTACACCAGGTCCAGGGCCACCTCGCGCTGCTCCTCGGGGATCCGCGCCATCGGCAGGATCTTGGAGGCGTGCACGATCGCGGAGTCCAGGCCGGCCTCGACGCACTCGTGCAGGAAGACCGAGTTCAGCACCACGCGCGCGGCCGGGCTCAGGCCGAAGGAGATGTTGGACAGGCCGAGGGTGGTCTGCACGGCCGGGTGGCGGCGCTTGAGCTCGCGGATCGCCTCGATGGTCTCGACGCCGTCCCGGCGGGACTCCTCCTGCCCGGTGCCCAGGGTGAAGGTCAGGCAGTCGACGAGGATCGAGGACTCCTCGATGCCGTACTCGCCGGTGAGCTGGGCGATCAGCCGCTCGGCGACGGCCACCTTGTGCTCCGCGGTGCGGGCCTGGCCCTCCTCGTCGATGGTCAGCGCGATCAGGCCGGCGCCGTGCTCGCGGGCCAGCGAGGCGATGCGGGCGAAGCGGGAGTCCGGACCGTCGCCGTCCTCGTAGTTGACGGAGTTGAGCACCGCGCGGCCGCCCAGCGCCTCCAGGCCGGCCCGCAGCACGTCGACCTCGGTGGAGTCGAGCACGATCGGCAGGGTGGAGGCGGTGGCCAGGCGTCCGGCGATCTCCCGCATGTCGGCGGTGCCGTCGCGGCCGACGTAGTCGACGCAGAGGTCCAGCAGGTGGGAGCCGTCGCGGATCTGCTCGCGGGCGATCTCCACGCAGGCCTGCCAGTCCCCCGCCAGCATGGCCTCGCGGAACTTCTTGGACCCGTTGGCGTTGGTGCGCTCGCCGATGGCCAGGTAGGAGGTGTCCTGCCGGAACGGCACCGCCTGGTACAGCGAGGAGGCGCCCGGCTCCGGGCGCGGGTCGCGGGCGGCCACCTCGCGGCCGCGCACCCGCTCGACGACGTGCCGCAGGTGCTCGGGGGTGGTGCCGCAGCAGCCGCCGACCAGGGAGAGCCCGTACTCGCGGGTGAAGACGTCGTGGGCGTCGGCCAGCTCGGCCGGGGTGAGCGGGTAGTGGGCGCCGTCCCTGCCGAGGACGGGCAGTCCGGCGTTGGGCATGCAGGAGAGGCCGACGCGGGCGTTCTTCGCCAGGTGGCGCAGGTGCTCGCTCATCTCGGCGGGGCCGGTGGCGCAGTTCAGGCCGATGAGGTCGACGCCGAGCGGCTCCAGGGCGGTGAGCGCCGCGCCGATCTCCGAGCCCAGCAGCATGGTGCCGGTGGTCTCGACGGTGACCTGGACGAAGACCGGCAGGTCCAGGCCGGCCTCGGCCAGCGCCCGCTTGGCGCCGAGCACCGCGGCCTTGGTCTGCAGCAGGTCCTGGCTGGTCTCCACCAGCAGGGCGTCGGCGCCGCCCGCGACCAGTCCGGCGGCGTTCTCCTGGAAGGCGTCGCGGAGCGCCGCGTACGGGGCGTGGCCGAGGGTCGGCAGCTTGGTGCCCGGGCCGATGGACCCGAGCACCCAGCGGGGCCGGTCCTCGGTGGCGAAGCGGTCGGCGGCCTCGCGGGCGACGGCGGCGCCGGCCCGGGAGAGCTCGAAGATGCGGTCCGCGATGCCGTACTCGCCCAGGGCCCCGAGGTTGGCCCCGAAGGTGTTGGTCTCCACGCAGTCGACGCCGACCTCGAAGTACGCCTCGTGGACGGAGCGGACGATGTCGGGACGGGAGGTGTTGAGGATCTCGTTGCAGCCCTCGTGGCCCTCGAAGTCGTCCAGCGTGGGGTCCTGCGCCTGGAGCATCGTGCCCATCGCCCCGTCGGCCACCACGACGCGGGTGGCGAGGGCCTCGCGCAGGGCGTCGGCCCTGCGCTGGTGGGCTGCGGACGGGACGGCAACGGCCATGGTGATGCTCCCTGGGTGCGACGGCTGTCGGCTATGCGCGCCCCGTCGGTTCGGGACCGCACCCGGCCAGCGTATCCGCCGGGCGCGGAAGCGTCGGCGGCGTTCCGTATCCTGGGCGGCCCCGGTGGCCCGGGTGCGGGCGCGGACCGGGGACGACGAGGAGGGGCGGGGTCTTCGGTGGGGGTACTGCGAACGGGTGCCGCGGCGGTGGCCGGGCTGCCGGGCCGGTCCCGGCGGTGGTGGCGGGGGCTGTCGCGGCCGCGGCGGGCCGCGGTGGCGCTGGCGGTGGTGCTCGCGGTCCTGGCGGCGCCGGTGGCGGCGGCCGCGGCGGCGCTGCGGCTGGCGGGGGCCGGGGAGCCGCGCGCCGACGCCCGCACCCGCGGCCGGGACGCGCTGTGGCTCGGCCACGCCTGGGTGGACGGCCGCAGGGGTCCGGCGGACACGGCGGCCCTCGCCGCGGACCTGCGCACCACGGGCATCCGCGACCTGTACGTCCACGCCGGCCCGCTGGGGCACGACGGCACGCTGGACCCCCGGCTGCACCCGCGGGCGCGCCGGCTGGTCGGCGAGCTGCACCGGGCCGCGCCGGGGCTGCGGGTGCACGCCTGGCTGGGCGACGTGGTGGCGCCCGAGCACCCGGAGGGGCTGCACCTGGACCGGCCCGCGGTGCGGGCGGCCGTCGCCGCCTCCGCCGGGCAGGTCCTGGACGCGGGCTTCGCCGGGGTGCACCTGGACCTGGAGCCGGTCCGCTCCGGGGACCCCGGCTTCCTGGACGTCCTGGACCGCACGCACGCGGTGACGGCCCGCCGCGGCGCGGTGCTCTCGGCGGCGACCCCGCAGATCGACCCGCTGCCCGGCCTGCACCGCGCGGCCGCGGCGCTGGCCGACCACCCCAAGTGGTGGTCGCAGGCGTACCTCGGGCAGGTCGCGCGGCGGGTCGACCAGGTGGCGGTGATGTCGTACGACACCGGGACGCCCCTGGAGTCGCTGTACAGCGGGTACGTGGCGCAGCAGACCGCCCTCGCGCTGGAGGCCGTGCCCGGCCGGGTGGACCTGCTCATGGGCCTGCCCGCGTACCGGGAGGAGAAGTTCGGGCACTGGGGGCACGCCGAGACGGTGGCGGCGGCGGTCCGCGGGGTGCGGCTGGGGCTGGGGCGCACCGAGCCCGGCCGGGAGCGGTTCGGCGTGGCGCTGTACGTCGACTTCACCGCGACCCCGCGGGACTGGTCGGACTACCGTGCGGGCTGGGCGGTGCGGCGCCCGGCCGGATGAGGGAGCAGGCCCCGCCTTTGCCCGTAGGCTGGTCACGTACGGTCCGCGGGGCGAGCAGCCGCGCGGGCGTCGGAAGTCGGCAGCCGGTCCGGGCCGGCTCCGGGAGGGCCCCGCGCGGGGACCGGCCGGGGCCGCCGGAGCGGCCGGAGGGAGGCGCTGGGTGATCGAGCTCGAGGACGTGCCCGAGCTGATCGACCCGGTCATGGTGGCCGCGTTCGAGGGCTGGAACGACGCCGGGGACGCCGCCTCCGCGGCGGTGGGGCACCTGGACCAGGTGTGGGGCGGCAAGGTGTTCGCCGCCCTGGACGCCGAGGACTACTACGACTTCCAGGTCAACCGGCCGACGGTGTGGATGGACGGCGCGGTGCGCCGCATCACCTGGCCGACGACCCGGCTGTCGGTGGTCCGGGTGACCGAGCCCCGCCCGCGGGACCTGGTGCTGGTGCGGGGCATCGAGCCGAGCATGCGCTGGCGGTCGTTCTGCAACGAGCTGCTGGGCTTCGCCCACGAGCTGGGCGTGGAGATGGTGGTGGTGCTGGGCGCGCTGCTCGGGGACACCCCCCACACCCGCCCGGTGCCGGTCAGCGGCGTGACCTCCGACCCGGGGCTGGCCCGGAGCCTGGAGCTGGAGGAGAGCCGGTACGAGGGGCCGACGGGCATCGTGGGCGTCCTCCAGGAGGCGTGCGCGCACGCCGGGGTGCCGGCGGTGACGTTCTGGGCGGCGGTGCCGCACTACGTGGCGCAGCCCCCGAACCCCAAGGCGACCCTGGCGCTGCTCAACAAGGTCGAGGACCTGCTGGACCTGCGGATCCCGCTGGGCGAGCTGCCGGAGGACTCCCGCGCCTGGCAGATCGGCGTGGACCAGCTGGCCGCCGAGGACAGCGAGGTGGCCGAGTACGTGCAGCAGCTGGAGGAGGCCCGGGACACCGCGGAGCTGCCGGAGGCGTCCGGCGACGCCATCGCCCGCGAGTTCGAGCGGTACCTGCGGCGGCGGGGCGACCAGGGGCCGGCGGAGCCGGGCGAGGGGCCCGAGGGCGGCCGGGCCGGGTCCCTCCGGTGGGAGGAGTCCCGGGGTCCGGAGCGCAGGGGGCCCGAGCACCGGGGCCAGGAGCAGCGGGCGCCGGAGCGGCCCTCGCCGGCGAGGCCGGCGCCGCCGGACGGTCCGGCGGGCGGGCGGCCGGGCCCGGAGCTGCCGGACGGCGGGCGGGCTCCCGGGGAACGGGAGGCGGCCCCGGGTACGGACGCGGAGAGCGGCCCCGCCGGCCCCGCGGAGGAGGACGGCGGCGCGTCCGGCCCCGGCGGGCCGGCCGACCGGGACGGCGACGGCCGGTAGCGGCCGTGCGGCGGCCCGGTGGCGGGCGACCGGCGTCGGGCAGCCGCCGGTCGTCCGCCGCCCCCAGTGGACTAGACCAAGCATGATCCTGTCAAGGCCGGGCGCCGCCGCCCGGCCGCCCTCCGCCGGATTCCGGCCGGGGCGCAGCGGGAGGGGCGCCCGGGAAGGGCGTCCGGAAAACCGTCGGGCCGCCCCGGAGGGCGGCCCGACGGTGCGCCACCAGGACTGACGGCGCGTCACGGACGGTGCGGGGAGGGCCTCCTCCGGGTCAGAGCGCCACGCCGAGCAGCGCGTCGACGGTGCGGGAGACCAGCCCGGGGGCGCCGGCGTCCTCGCCGCCCTCCGCCTCCTGCAGCGCGGCCCAGCGGTCGACCGCGGCCAGCGCCCGCGGGGCGTCCAGGTCCTCGGCGAGCGCCGCGCGGACCTCCGCCAGCAGCCGCTCGGCCGGGGGGCCGTCCGGGCGGGAGACAGCCGCCCGCCAGCGGCCGAGCCGCCGCACGGCCTCGTCCAGCACCGCGTCGGTCCACTCCCAGTCCGAGCGGTAGTGGTGGGCGAGGAGCGCGAGGCGGATCGCCGCCGGGTCGACGCCCGCGGCGCGCAGCCGGGAGACGAAGACCAGGTTCCCGCGGGACTTGGACATCTTCTCGCCGTCCAGCGCCACCATCCCGGCGTGGACGTACGCCCGGGCGTAGGGGTGCTCGCCCGTCACCGCGTCGGCGTGCGCGGCGCCCATCTCGTGGTGCGGGAAGGCCAGGTCGCTGCCGCCGCCCTGGACGTCGAAGGACATGCCCAGGTACCGCAGGGCGATGGCCACGCACTCGATGTGCCAGCCGGGCCGGCCGCGGCCCAGCTCCGTCTCCCAGGAGGGCTCGCCCGGGCGGGCGGCCATCCACAGCAGCGGGTCCAGGCGGTGCTTCTTGCCGGGGCGGTCCGGGTCGCCGCCGCGCTCGCCGAAGAGCGGCAGCATCTCCTCGGGGGTGAGGCGGGAGACCTCCCCGAAGTGCGGGTCGGACTCGACGGAGAAGTAGACGTCGCCGTCGAGCTCGTAGGCGGCGCCGCCGTCCAGCATCCGCCGCACCAGCGGCACGATCCACGGGATGGACTCCACCGCGCCGACGTAGTGGGCCGGCGGCAGCATCCGCAGGGCGGTCATGTCCTCGCGGAAGAGGGCGGTCTCGCGCTCGGCGAGCTCGGTCCAGTCGACGCCGGTCTCGGCGGCCCGCACCAGCAGCGGGTCGTCGACGTCGGTGACGTTCTGGACGTAGAGCACGTCGTGCCCCGCGTCCCGCCACACCCGCTGGACCAGGTCGAACGCGGTGTAGGTGGCCGCGTGGCCCAGGTGGGTGGCGTCGTAGGGGGTGATGCCGCACACGTAGAGGCGGGCCGTGGGGCCCTCGGGAACGACCTCCCGGGTGCGCCCTGCGGCGGTGTCGTGGATGCGCAGGGGGTTCCCGCGGCCGGGGAGGGCGGGGACGTCTGTGGCGGGCCAGGCATGCATGCCCAAAACTTTAACCGGACCATCATTTCGGCGGCCAACGGGCTTCCGGTCGTCCCCGGCCCGCCCCCGGCGGGCCGGCGGGGGCGGCCGGTCCGGGACGGCCCGGCAGGTCAGATCGGCGGCCAGGGCACCGGGGGCCAGTCCCCCGAGGGCCCGGGGTGGCGGCCGGAGTCCAGCAGCGCGGCCGTCCGCCGCCGGGCCGCGGCGATCTCGGCGGCGGTCAGCAGCGGCCGCAGCCGCTCGCCCAGCGCGCCCGCGAGGTCCGCGGCGAGCTTGCGCAGCACCTCCAGCGCCTCCTCCGGCAGCGGCTCCCCGGCCCAGCCCCACAGCAGGGTGCGCAGCTTGCCGGGGACGGCGAAGGTCACGCCGTGGTCGATGCCGTACAGCCGCCCGTCGGCGGCGGGCAGCAGGTGGCCGCCCTTGCGGTCGGCGTTGTTGAGCACCGCGTCCAGGACGGCGAGGCGCCGCAGGCGCGGGTCGTCGGCGTGCACCAGCAGCGCGGTGCGGCCGCCGCCGACGTCGGCGCGGCCGACGGGCAGCCAGCCGGGCTCGGCCTCCTCGGCGTCCTGGAGGGCCAGCAGCCGGGCCTGCGGGTCGGGCTCCACCCACAGCTGGACCATGCCCTCGCCGAACGGGCCGTCGCGCAGCACCGTCGGCGGGACCATCGCCCAGCCGGCGGCCGCGGCGACCTCGTGGGCGGCGACCTCGCGGCCGGCCAGGGTGCCGTCGGGGAAGTCCCACAGCGGCCGCTCGCCGTCCACCGGCTTGTACACGCAGACGGCCTCCAGGCCGTCCAGGGCGACGGTGCAGTACAGCACGGTGTTGGAGGCGTCGCCGAGCTGCCCGTGGACGGTGAGGGCGCCGGAGCGGAGCAGCGCCAGGGCGCGCTCCGGGTCGGCGGCGAGCGCGGCGGAGGCGGCGGGGTCGGCCTCCGGCACCTCCGGGGCCGCGTCGGGCTCCCCCGCGGCCCCGTCGCCGGGTCCGGGGGCCGCCTCGGGGGCGTCCGGGGCGCCGGCAGGCGCGGCGGTTCCGGCGGACCGGGGCGCGTCGGGCCCCGCGGCCGGGGCGGCGTCGCCGGCCGTGCGGGGGGCGGGGTCGGCGGGGTTCAGCGCCGGTACCCGTTCGCGCGCGGGCAGATGTGGCCCTCGGGGTCCAGCGGCAGGCTGCAGAACGGGCACGGCGGGCGCCCGGCGGCGACCAGGTCGAGGGCGCGCTTGGCGAAGACCCGGGCCATCGCGCCGCTGATCCGGACCCGCAGCAGCGGCGGGCCGTTCTCCTCGTCCTCGATCAGCTCGTCGTCGTCCGCGTCCTCGTCGTCCTCGCCCGCCTCCACCAGCGCCTGGGCCTCGACGACCACGCACTCCTCGCTGCCGTCCCAGGCGAGCGCCATGGTGCCGACCCGGAACTCCTCGACCAGCGGCAGGTCCAGCGGGGCCACGTCGACCAGTTCGGAGGGGGCGACCGCGGGCACCGGGGCGGTGCCGCCGCTGCGCCGCAGCACCTCGTCGAGCAGTTCGTCGACGCGCTCGGCCAGGGCCGCGACCTGCGTCTTCTCCAGGAGGACGCTGGTGGTGCGGCCGCCCCCCGTGGCCTGGAGGAAGAAGGTGCGGTCGCCGGGCTCGCCGACCGTGCCGGCGACGAACCGTTCTGGCTGGTCGTAGAAGAACACCTGACGGGGCACGCGCTGCTCCGATACTTCTGCCTCTGCTGACGTCGTGGTCCGCCTCTCACCCTACCCACCTGCGAGGGGGCGGGCGCAGCGGAGGTCCGGGCCCGGCCGGGCGGCGGCCGCCGGAGGCCCGGCGCGGGCCCGGCGGGCCGGCGGTCAGGCGCCGGTGGCGCCGCCGACCACGGCGTCCGACCGCTCCGCGGCGTCCCCGCCGGGGGCCGGCGTCCGCGGGACGAGCGAGGACAGGTCGCCGGTGTCGCCGAGCCGCAGCAGGAAGGGCCGCAGCGGGGTGTAGCGGACCGCGGTGACCGACGCCGGGTCGGCGGAGATCCGCTGGAAGAGGTCCAGGTGCAGGCCGAGCGCGTCGGCCACCACCGCCTTGATGATGTCGCCGTGGGTGCAGGCGAGCCAGACCGCGTCGGGCCCGTGCTCCTCGGCCACCCGCGCGTCCCACTCGCGCACGGCCTCCACCGCCCGGCGGCTCATGGCGGCGAGCGACTCGCCCTCGGGGCCGGGGAAGACCGCGGCGGAGGGGTGGTCCTGCACGGTGCGCCACAGGGGCTCCTTCGCCAGCTCCGCGAGCGGGCGGCCCGTCCAGTCGCCGTACCGGCACTCCCCGACGCGCTCGTCGAGGTCGGCCGTGCCCAGCTCGGGGCGGGCGGCGAGCAGCGGCTGCACGGTCTGGCGGCAGCGGTCCAGGGGGCTGGAGACCACCCGGGCCAGCGGCACCCCGGCGAGGCGGGCGGCCAGGGCCGCGGCCTGGGCCCGGCCCTCGTCGTCGAGGTCGACCCCGGGGCTCCAGCCGGCGAGGACGCCGGAGGAGTTCGCGGTGGAGCGGCCGTGGCGGACGAGCAGCAGGGTCGGCATGCGGCCCAGCCTAAGCCGCCCCTCGGAGGTCCGCGGCACCCCGGGCTGTTTCGCGGGCGTCCGGGGGGCGAGAATCCTCACGTGATCGTGGACTGCGCCATCTACAGCAACGGCAGCCGGACCAAGGGCCCGGAGGACTTCTCCGACGCCGTGGAGGCCGCCCGCAAGGCCGGGGACACCTTCGTCTGGATCGGGCTGCACGAGCCCACGGAGGACGAGTTCGCCCTGGTGACGGACGAGTTCGGCCTGCACCCGCTGGCCGTGGAGGACGCGGTCCGGGCCCACCAGCGGCCCAAGCTGGAGTCGTACGACGACTCGCTCTTCCTGGTGCTGAAGACCGTCGGCTACGACGACGAGCACGACACCGTGCACACCGGTGAGCTGATGATGTTCGTCGGCGACGCCTTCGTGGTGACCGTGCGGCACGGTCCCGGCAGCCCGCTGGCGCAGGTGCGCAGGCGCCTGGAGGAGCAGCCCGACGTGATGCGGCACGGCCCGGGCGCGGTGATGTACGCGGTCTGCGACGAGGTGGTCGACACCTACCTCGACATCTCGGCGGAGCTCCAGGTCGACCTGGAGGAGCTGGAGGCGTCGGTCTTCGCCCCGCAGACGTCGCGCTCGGCCCGCGGCAGCGGGTCCGTCGCCGAGCGGATCTACGGCTTCAAGCGGCAGATCGTGGAGTTCCGCCGGGCCACGGCGCCGCTGCAGGACCCGGTGGCGCGCCTCACCGGCGGCGGGGTGCCGTTCGTGCCGGAGGGGACCCGCCCCTTCTTCCGGGACGTGGGCGACCACCTGGCCCGGGCCAACGAGCAGGTCGAAGCGCTGGACCGGCTGCTGTCGGACATCCTGAACGCCAACCTGGCGCAGGTGAGCGTCCAGCAGAACAACGACATGCGCAAGATCTCGGCCTGGGCGGCGCTGGCCGCCGTCCCCACCATGATCGCCGGGATCTACGGGATGAACTTCACCCATATGCCGGAGCTGCGGCAGGTGTGGGGGTACCCGGCGGTGCTGCTGCTCATGGCAGGTGTCTGCGCGGGCCTGTACCGCGTGTTCAAGCGCAGCGGCTGGCTGTGACCGCGTCCGGGCGGCGGCGCACCGCCGGATATGTGAAGATCGCCGGGTGACTGGGTAGGTAGCTGCCACCAGACGGCGATCCCGGCGGGGGACGGGCGGTGAGGCGGTGCGCATGTTCCGGATCAGCGGTGCCTGGCGTACGACGGACCCGAGGCCGGAGGAGGGGCCGCACGGCGGCCGGGCCGGCAGCGACTGGTCGCCCTACGGGCGCTTCCAGGACGCGGCCCGCTCCTACTTCCTCCACGCGGACGTGGCGCTCGACGCGGTCTCCGGCGTGCTGGGGCGGCGCAGGGTGCGCGGCTTCACCCTGGAGCGGGTGGTGGACCTCACCGAGAACGGCGCCTCGGTGTGGCAGGAGGCCGCCGTCTGCGACGGCAGGCGGCTGATCCTCTGGCACAGCGAGGAGGTGACGGACGGTGAGGCGCCCGGCGGCACCGTGCTGGACTCCTCGGTGCAGGTGCTGCCGCTGGGCGCGGTCGGCCACGTGGGGATGCGGACCATGGTGGGCCGCGACGAGAACGGAGCGCGGACGAACCGCGGCGTCTACCTCGTGGTGGCCACCGGCACGGTGCAGGAGCTGTCGGCGGCGCCGGGCGAGGACGGGGGCGTGGCGACCGCGCGGTTCCGGCCGGAGGCGTTCCGGTTCTCCAAGTCGCTGGACGACGGCGGGCCGGGCCAGATCGCCCGGCTGATCGACTTCGGCCGGCTGCTGGGCCGGCTGGTGCCCGCGGGCCGCCGGTAGAGGGCCACCCCCGGGCCTCGGGCCGCGGCCCCGCGGGGGCGCGGCCCGAGGCCCGGGGGTGGCGGGTCCGGTTGCCGGATCCGGGTGGCAGACCCGGGCCGTCGGGGCGCGGGCCGTCAGGCGAGGCCGGCGAGCTCCAGGGCCTCCACGGCGGTGCGCAGGGTGGAGATCCGCTCGTCCAGGGTGAGGCCGCCCGGGGAGAGGTTGAGCGTGGTGACGCCCGCGTCCGCGTAGGCCTGCATGCGGTCGGCGATGCGCTCCTTGGGGCCGATCAGCGCGGTGGAGTCGATCAGCTCGTGCGGGACGGCCGCGGCGGCGCCGGCGTAGTCCTTGGCGAGGTAGCGCTCCTGGATCTCGTCCGCGGCCTGCTCGTAGCCCATGCGGCGGGCGAGCCGGTTGTAGAAGTTCTGCTCCTTGCTGCCCATGCCGCCGACGTACAGCGCGGTGTAGGGGCGGAAGGCGTCGGCGGCGGCCTTGACGTCGTCGGAGACGGCGACGGGCAGCGTCGGGGCGAGGTCGAAGCCCTCCAGGGTCTTCCCGGCCTTGGCGCGGCCGGCCCGCAGCGGCTCCAGGGAGACCTCCGCCTGCTCGGGGGCGAAGAAGATGCCGAGCCAGCCGTCGGCGATCTCGCCGGTCTGCTCCAGGTTCTTCGGGCCGATGGCGGCGATGTACAGCGGGATGTGCTCGCGGACGGGGTGCACGGTCAGCTTGAGGGGCTTGCCGGGTCCGCCGGGCAGCGGCAGCGTCCAGTTCGCGCCCTCGTGGACGACGCGCTCGCGCAGCATCGCCTTGCGGATGATCTCCACGTACTCGCGGGTGCGGGCCAGCGGCTTGTCGAACTTGACGCCGTACCAGCCCTCGGAGACCTGCGGGCCGGAGACGCCGAGCCCGAGGCG
The DNA here is from genome assembly GCF_042895785.1 of Streptomyces sp. NPDC001380. NCBI lineage: Bacteria > Bacillati > Actinomycetota > Actinomycetes > Kitasatosporales > Streptomycetaceae > Streptomyces > Streptomyces sp. NPDC001380. Next base: position 611,279 of record NZ_JBIAWP010000001.1, read on the forward strand.
GAAGCGGCCGCCGGAGAGGGTGTCCAGGGTGGCGGCGGTCATCGCGGTCATGGTGGGGGTGCGGGCCGGGATCTGGAAGATCGCCGAGCCGACATCGATCCGCTCGGTCTTCGCGGCCACGTAGGCGAGCACGGTGGCGGCGTCCGATCCGTACGCCTCCGCCGCCCAGCACACCGCGTAGCCGAGGCGGTCGGCCTCCTGGGCCACCGCGATGTTGTCGGCGTCGTTGCCGAGGCCCCAGTAGCCGAGGTTGATGCCGAGTCGCATGTGCTGCCAGCCTCCGTGGTGCGGCGGGTGCGCGTGCCGGGATGCGGACGCACCGGCGGGCCGGGCGGCCCCGCCGCCTGCGAGCGTAGCCGGGCGCCCCGGACGATGCTACCGACGGGTAGCTGTGGGCTGCGCCACACGGACGCGAGGCGGACCGGCGGCCCGCGCGGGGCCGCCACGGACACGACCCCACCTGCGGATCTCCACGTCCTGCGGCGGGTCGGCCACTACGCTCGCGCCATGGAACAGCGACACCTCGGCCGGACCGGGCTGCGCGTCTCCCGGATCGGCCTCGGCACCATGACCTGGGGCCGCGACACCGACGAGCACGAGGCCGCCGAGCAGCTCAAGGAATTCCTGGACGCCGGCGGCACCCTGGTCGACACCGCCGACGTGTACGCCGACGGCGGCGCCGAGTACCTGCTCTCCCGGCTCGTCGAGGACCTGGTCCCCCGGTCGGAGCTGGTCATCGCCACCAAGGCGGGCAGCGTGCCGCACGCCGACCCCCGGTTCGACGCCTCCCGGGGCCACCTGCTGGCCGCCCTCGACGCCTCCCTCCAGCGGCTGGGCACCGACTACGTCGACCTGTGGCAGGTGCACGCGTACGACCCCGCCACGCCCACCGAGGAGACCCTGCACGCCCTCGACCTGGCCGTCTCCTCGGGCCGGGCCCGCTACGTCGGCGTCTCCAACTTCAGCGGCTGGCAGCTCGCCAAGGCCGCCACCCTGCAGCGGGCCGTGCCCGGCCGCACCCCCGTGGCCTCCACGCAGATGGAGTACTCGCTGCTGCAGCGCAACATAGAGCGCGAGGTGCTGCCCGCCGCCCTCGACCTCGGGGTCGGGCTGCTGGCCTCGTCGCCGCTGGGCCGGGGCGTGCTCACCGGCAAGTACCGGCACGGGGTGCCGCAGGACTCGCGGGGCGCCTCCCCGTACCTCTCCGGCTTCGTCCAGCCCTACCTCGACGAGCGGGGGCGGCGGATCGTCGACGCGGTCGCGACCGCCGCCGACGGCCTGGCCAGCAGCCCGCTGAAGGTAGCCCTGGCGTGGGTCCGGGACCGCCCCGGGGTCGCCGCGGCGCTGGTCGGCGCCCGCACGTCCGCACAGCTGCGTGCGGCGCTGTCGGTGGAGGCCCTTACGCTTCCCGAGGAGATCAGGGGTGCGCTGGACGACGTCTCGGCGCCGGTCCACCGCTACCCCGACCAGGACTGGAGCGAGCTGTAGCCGCCGGGCGGCCGCGGCTCCTCCGCGGACCGAGCAGCACGACGGGAGCGTGGGCCGTGAGCGACGAGGAGACCTCCGCCCCGGAGGGGCGGCCGGAGCGGGCCGGGCAGCCGGAGCGGGCCGGAGCCCCGGCGGAGGCGGACGGCGCCGGGGGGCCGGGGGCGGCCGCGGCGCGGCCGGACACCGCGAGGCTCGCCGAGGCCATCCGCGCCATGGGGCGCGGCGGGCAGGCCCCGGCCGCGCCCGGGGAGCGGCCGGCCGGGCCCGGCGCCGGCGCGGAGGCCGGGGCCGGGCCGGCGGCCGTGGGCGGCGCCGGCGCGGGCGGGCGCGCGGCGCCCGCCGACGAGCAGCGGGAGGAGGCGCTCCGCGCCGCCTCGGAGGTCCTGGCGGCGGGCGGCGCCCCGGTGGAGCTGGCCCCGGCCGCCGTGGCCGCACTGGGCGACGGCGCCGCCGAGGCGCTGCGTGAGGACCCGTGGACGGTGCTAGCGCTGCCCGGCGTGCGGCCCGAGCAGGCGGACGGGTTCGCCCGCGGCCTGCTCGGACCCGCCGCCGGTCCGGGCGACCCGCGGCGCGCCCAGGCGCTGGCCGTGTGGCTGCTGGAGCGGGCAGCCCTGCACGGGCACACGGCGCTGGAGGTGGCCGAGGTCCGCGCGGAGCTGGAGAAGCTCGGCGTGCCGGACCCGGAGACCGCACTGGGCGCGGTCGTCACCGACGGCCGGGTGATGGCCTTCCAGGACGAGGACCTCTCGGCCTCCCCCGGCGGGCGCCCGACGGCGGACGACGAGGAGGACGAGGGCCCTCCCGTGCGGATGCTCCTCGCCCTCGACCGCCTCGCCCTCGCCGAGGAGAGCCTCGCGGACGGCCTGGTGCGGCTGATGTCCACCTTCGACCCGTACGGGGAGGCCCCGGAGGAGGACGCGGACACGGCCGGTACGGACACGGCGGACGCGGGCGCGGCCGACGACGAGGGCACGGCCGACGGGGACACGGACGGCGGGCCGGGTGCGGAGGAGGGCGCCGAGGCCGGCGGCCCCGGTCCGCGGCCGGGCCCCCCTGCGTGGGAGGCGGCGGCTGCGGCCGCCCCCTCTCCGTCCGCGGCGGCGCTGGTCCGGGCGGCCGCGGAGTCGGGCCTGGTCCTCCACACCGGCGGTGAGGCGGCCCGCGCCGAACCCGCCGCCCTGGTGGCCGCCGCCCGCGGGCTGGGCCTGCGGGCCTGGGCCGCGGCCTGGACCGCGGAGGGCGCCGCGGCCCTGGGCGCCCTCGCGGACCGGGCCGGCGGCGGCCGGTCCGCTGCGGAGGCCCCCGGCGCCGCGCAGGACGCCGGCAGCGCGGAGGGCGCCGCCGACGCGGCCCCGGTCGGCGCCCCGGACCCCGGGGAGGGTCTGCCCGGCGAGGAGGCCGGGGGCCGGGAGCGGCCCTCCTCCCCCGCGGCGGCCGTCACCCTGGCCGGCCTGCTGTCCGGCACGGAGGGGCCCGGCCGGGAGGCCGACGGCTCGCTGGCGCTGGACCTGCTGGTGGTGTGCGACGCCCCCCTGCTCGACGTGGAGACGGCCGCGACCCTCGCGGAGTCGCTGGCCGACGGGACCAGGCTGGTGCTCAGCGGCGACCCCGGCCAGCTCTGGTCGGCCGGGCCCGGGCGGGTCTTCGCCGACCTGCTGGCCGCGAAGGCGTGCCCGGCGGTGGCCTCCCGGACGCCCGACTTCGGACCGATCGGCGAACTGGTCTCCGGCATCGGCGTCGGCGAGCTCCAGCCGGTCGAGGCACCCGGCCGGGAGGTCGTGATCGTCCCCGCCAAGGACGGCGGGGAGGCGGCCCACCGGGCGGTGCAGCTGGTGGTGGACTCCATCCCCCGCGCGCTCGGCATCCCCGCCGGGGAGGTCGCGGTGCTGACCCCCGGGCACGGCGGCGGCGCGGGCACCCGGGCGCTGAACGCCGCCCTCAAGACGCGGCTGAACCCGGGCCCCGGCCGGTTCGGCGGGTTCGACCCGGGCGACCGGGTCGTCCACTCCCCCGCGCCGGGCAGCTCCGTCCCGGGCACCGTGGTCTCCGCCGACGCCGCGGGCCTCCACCTCGACCTGGACGGGCGGCGCACCACGGTCCCGCGCGAGCGGGTCGCCGAGCTGCGGCACGGGTGGGCGCTCTCCGTCCACCAGGCCGTGGGTCGGCGCTGGCCGGCCGTGGTCGCGGTCCTGCCGGACGACGCCGCGGGGGCGCTCACCCGGCAGCTCGTCTACACGGCCTTCGGCCGTGCGGAGCGCCACCTGTCCGTGGTGCACGCGGCGGGACAGGCGCTGCCGCAGGCCGTGGCGTCGGTGCCGGCCCGGCCCCGCACGACCCGGCTGCGCGGCATCCTGGCCGGGCAGTAGGGGCCGGGCAGTAGGGGCCGGGCGGCAGGGGCCGGCCGACGGCGGTCCGGACGGGAGGCCGGGGCGGGCGGGAGGTCCGCCGACGGCGGGCGGACGGTACGGAGAGGGAGCCCTGACGGCGCCCGCACCGGACTCCGGCCGCTCCCGGCCCGGCCGCTCCCGGCCTGCTCGTGCCCGGCCTGCTCGTGCCCGGCCTGCTCGTGCCCGGCACGGCGGCGTCCGGCACGGATCGGCCGCCCCCGCCCGACGACGCACCGGGGCGGCTCCCCCGCGCACCGCGGAGAGGCCGCCCCGGCCTGACGACGTACCCGGTCAGTGCTCCGGGTCGAGCGCCTCCAGCTCGTCGTCGTAGACCTCGCTGACGTCGAAGCGGCAGATCAGCAGCTGCGGGTCCGCGTCGTCGAAGGGCTCCGGCAGCCACTCCCCCGGCTCGGCGGGCTCCGCCGCCGACACCCACAGCGTGGAGTCGCCCTCCTCCAGGCCGAACTCCTCGCAGCGCGAGGCGATCTCGTCGGGCTCGTACTCGCCGAAGAGCACGCCGATGGCGGCGTTCAGGCTCCCCGCGGCGGGCCGTGCGGCGCCGGGCACCGGGGGCGGCACGGCCAGGCCGCCGTCCAGGCGGACGGCCTGGGCGCGCAGCCGCTCCGGGTCGGCGACGACGTAGTCGCGGCGGATCAGCACGCTGATCGCCTCCGGCTCGTCCGGCCCCAGGTAGGCGGCGGCGCTCTCGTCGCCGGGCACCTCGAAGGGCGTCACCTCGTCGTAGGCGTCGTACAGGGTCTCGTCATAGGCGTCGGCCGCCGCAGCCAGCGCCTCGTAGGCGGCGAAGACCGCCGGGTCGTTCTCCCCCGAGCGGCGCTCGACCGCCTCCAGGTGGCGGTCGAGGGCCTCCTTGACCGCCTCGGCGGCGGCGCGTACCTCGGCAACGGTGGGCTGCGCTGCATCAGACATGGCTCAGACGCTATCCGTACCGGGTGGTGCGTCGCACCGCCCTTACCCGGCCAGGGTGTGTTTTCGGCAGAAGTGACCGGGCATGCCGGGCATGCGGGCGCCTGTCGCCCCCGGGCGCGGCGTGGGACCATGGAGTCCCGCGACTGTCGGCGGGCGTCAGTAGGCTTGCCGGAGACGACCAGCGGGAGGACAGCTTGATCCCATCGAAGACGGTCCGCCAGCCGGAGTACGAGTACCAGTCGCTGCGGCTCCCGCGGGGGACGACCCGCAACGCCGCACGCCGGCTGCTCACCGAGCACGCCGAGTACGGCCACTGGGAGCTGGACCGGCTGCGGCTGTTCCCGGACGGGAGCCGCAGCGTGGTGCTGAAGCGGAAGATCATCCGCCAGGTCCGCGCCTGGTGAGCCGGTCCCCCTGCCGGAGCGGGGGGCATGGAGCAGGACACGACGACGCGAGCGGGAACCCCGGACCGGGTTCCCGCTCGCGTCGTCGTCGCGGCGGCCGGGGCCGTCGGCCCCGGCCGCCCTGGTCCGGCCTGCGAGCGCTCAGCGGCCGCCGACGCGGCCGCGGCGGTAGAGCACGGCACCGCCCAGGATCATCCCGGCGGCGACGGTGCCGGCGAGCGCTGTGCCGCCCGCACCGGTGGACGCCAGCGCCTCGTGGGCGTGGTGGCCGACGGTCGTGGAGCCGCCGCTGGGCGCGGCGTGGTGCACCGGGGGCTTGCCCGGGCGGTGGTGCACGGGGGGCTTGCCCGGGTGGTGGTGCACCGGGGGCACGTTCGGGTGGTGGTGCACCGGGGGCTTGCCCGGGTGCCACTCGTGGCGCGGCGGCTGCTCGATGTTGAAGCACGAGTTGCCGGCGGCCGCGTTGCCGAGGCCGACGCCGGTGACCGTGTTGCCGCACGCGTTGACCGGGATGTCGACCGGCACCTGGACGGTGTTGCCGCTGAGCACGCCGGGAGAGCCCTGCGCGGTGCCCTCGGCGTCGGCGCCGCCGCCCCGGGTGGTGCCGCGGCCGTCGCGGCCGCCGTGCTCGCCCCGTCCGCCGCCGTGGACGCCGTCGTGGCCACCGCGCTCGGGAGAGACGTTGGCGCAGGTGTTGCCGAGGGCAGGGTTGAGCAGCCCGATGACGTTGATGGTGTTGCCGCAGACGTTCACCGGGACGTCGACCGGGATCTGCACCGTGTTGCCCGACCCGACGCCGGGCGAGCCGACGGCAGCACCCTGCGCGTCGGCGGAGGCAAAGGCGTAGCCGGCCGTCGACGCCAGCACGCTGCCGGTGGCCATGGCCGTGAGGAGACCCCTCTTGGCTGCCTGTCGCATTGGTTCCCCTGACCTCATTCAATTCGTGTAGGTGATGGCGTGTACTCAATCTTTACCCGCCCCCTGGTCAACGAGGGAACGGCAATCAGGTTGGGTCATTCGCGGTTTTTTCACCCGGCCGGGTGAGGATTGGACCGAAAGGCCTCACCTGCGGAGCACCGGCCGGAAGGGGGCGCGCCCTCCGGGAGACGGCCGTCTCCCGGAGGGCGCGCCCGGCACCGCTCAGACGTTGGCGCAGCTGTTGCCGAACGCCGGGTTGAGCAGGCCGATCACGTTGATGGTGTTGCCGCAGACGTTGACGGGCACGTGCACCGGAACCTGGATCACGTTGCCGGACAGCACACCGGGCGAGCCCACCGCGGTGCCCTGGGCGAGGGCGCCGCCGCCCGTGGTGGCACTCGCGGCACCGGCACCGGCCATGACCAGACCGCCGGTGGCGGCGACAACGGCGGCGATCTTCCGGTTGACCTTCATGGGATTTCCTCCTAGTTGTCAGCACAACCCTCTCGGTGGGCTGCATATGGGTGAACGAGACTGCGGCAAACGGGGTACGCCGCGGTGCGGCCGTTCACCCTCGGAGGTGATTCTCCGAATCGGTGAGCGAAAATACGGAGGCCCGTTCCCCCGGCTCTTCCGAGCCGGGGGAACGGGCCTCCCGCAGGGCCTGCGGCGGCGCCGCCGGTGTCAGGCGTCAGGCGCCAGGCGGACGGGTCAGCAGGCGTCGAGGAACCGGTCCAGCACCCGCACGCCGAACTGCAGGCCCTCGACGGGCACACGCTCGTCCACGCCGTGGAACATCCCGGCGAAGTCCAGCTCCGGGGGGAGCCGCAGCGGGGCGAACCCGAAGCAGCGGATGCCGAGGTCCTGGAACGACTTGGCGTCGGTGCCGCCCGAGAGGCAGTACGGCACGGCGCGGGCGATCGGGTCCTCCGCCCGCAGCGCGGACTGCATCGCCTCCACCAGGGCGCCGTCGAAGCTCGTCTCCACCGCCCGGTCGGAGTGGACGGTCTCCCGCCTGACGCGCGGGCCCAGCACCCGGTCCAGGTCGGCCAGGAACTCCTCCTCGAAGCCCGGCAGGAAGCGGCCGTCGACGTGCGCCGTCGCCTGCCCGGGGATGACGTTCACCTTGTAGCCGGCGCCGAGCATGGTCGGCTGGGCGGTGTTGCGCAGGGTGGTGCCGATCATCTTGGCGATGCCGCCGAGGGTCTTCAGCGTCTCGTCCATGTTCTCCGGGTCGAGCTCGACGCCCAGCGCGTCGGACAGCTCGTCCAGGAAGGCCCGCACCGTCTTGGTGACCCGCACCGGGAAGGTGTGCCGGCCGAGCCGGGCCACGGCCTCGCACAGCTCGGTGATGGCGTTGTCGGTGTTGGTCATCGACCCGTGGCCGGCGGTGCCGTCCACGGTCAGCCGCATCCAGTGCATGCCCTTCTCGGCCGTCTCGACCAGGTACAGGCGCAGCTGCTCGTTGACGGTGAAGGAGAAGCCGCCGACCTCGCCGATCCCCTCGGTGACGCCCTCGAAGAGGTCGGGGTGCTTGTCGACCAGGTACCGGGCCCCGTACACGCCGCCGGCCTCCTCGTCGGCGACGAAGGCGAGGACGAGGTCGCGCGGGGGCTTGCGGCCCGTGCGCAGGCGGTCGCGGACGACGGCCAGGGTCATCGCGTCCATGTCCTTCATGTCGACCGCGCCGCGGCCCCAGACGCAGCCGTCGGCGATCTCGCCGGAGAAGGGGTGGTGGGTCCAGTCCTCGGCGTTGGCGGGCACCACGTCGGTGTGGCCGTGGATCAGCAGCCCGGGGCGGGAGCGGTCCTCGCCCTCGATGCGGACCACGGTGCTGGCCCGGCCCGGAGCGGACTCGATGATCTTCGGCTCCAGGCCGAACTCGGCGAGCTGCTCCGCCACGTACTCGGCGGCGGCGCGCTCGCCCGGCCCCGAGTGGTCGCCGTAGTTGCTGGTGTCGATCCGGATCAGGTCGCGGCAGATGCCGGTGACCTCGGACTCCGCGGTCACCGGCTCGGGCTTCGACGCGCTCACGGTCTCTCCTGCTCTCCCGGAAGGGCCGGGGTCCGCCCCGGGGTCCGGGGCTGTGGGTGGAGGCACACTGCCGACCATCCTGCCTCCCGGCGCGCTCCCGCCCAAGGGCGGACCGCGCAGGACCGCCGGATCGTCCCAGGTGGAACCGGTGGGCACGGCCGGGGACGGGCGCCCCGCGGCCCGGCGCGGTTTTGGGAGGGCCTCCTGATCTTTGCTATGGTTACCCGTGTCGCCGCGGGCAACGGAAACGGAACCGCGGACACCCTGTCCGGGTGGCGGAATGGCAGACGCGCTAGCTTGAGGTGCTAGTGCCCTTTATCGGGCGTGGGGGTTCAAGTCCCCCCTCGGACACAGC